>JANXCW010000005.1 GCA_025059775.1 Armatimonadota bacterium | reverse complement strand
AGACAGCCCCAGGGCCTGATGGCGCGAGATGTAAAGGATGGCCCCCTTTGCTTTGCCCCGCTACCGTCCCACATGTTTCTGAACCAGGTCAGCAAACAGACCCGGCTACGGATTGATGACGCTCACCCGCAGCGGGCGCCGGCGGTGCAGGAGGCGCTCAAGGATCTCCAGGACCGCCTGAGCCAGACGGGCCGGGTCATGGCGCAAGAGGTCCCGCTCGCTCATGAGGGGACGCCCCACCGTCTCCACGCCCAGATGGCGAATCCGCTCCAGGTCCGGCTCCACCGGGAAGGCACCCTGTTCCCGGTAGCGCTCCAGGAGGCCCCGGTTGCGGGGCATCTGGGTGTTGACCAGCGCCACATCCACCACCCCGGGCCCGAGATGCTCCACCACCGTCCGTACGTGATCGGAGGCCCGGAAACCATCCGTCTCCCCGGGCTGGGTCATGACGTTCACGATGTACACCACGGGCGCAGACACCCCCCGGAGGGCTTCCGCGATGCCCGGAACCAGGAGATTGGGGAGCACGGAGGTGAACAGGCTCCCCGGGCCCAACAGGATCAGATCCGCCTCGACTATAGCCTCCAGGACCTCCGGGACCGGACGCACGTTCGGAGGATTCAGGTAGACCCGTCGGATGGCCTTGCGGGCCTGCGGAATGGCGGACTCTCCCTCCACCACGGTCCCGTCCACGAACTCCGCCCCCAGCACCACGTGGTCCGCGGTGGCCGGGAGGACCTGCCCCCGGATGGCCAGTACCCGGCTGGCGAGCCGTACCGCGGAAACCAGATCTCCCCCGACCCCCACCATGCTGGCCAGGAAGAGGTTGCCGAAGGAGTGACCCACGAGGTCCCCTCGGTCGAAGCGGTACTGGAACAGGCGGGTCATCACGGGCTCCACCTCCGCCAGGGCCACCAGACAATCGTTGATGTCCCCGGGGGGGAGGATCCCCAGCTCCCGCCGGAGGCGCCCGGAACTTCCCCCGTCGTCGGTTACCGTCACCACCGCGGTGAGGTAGGTGGCGTATGCCTTGAGGCCCCGCAGGAGGGTCGACAGCCCGGTTCCGCCCCCGATGGCCACGATGCGGGGGCCTCGGGGAAGGGCCCGGCGCTGGACCAGCAGCTCCACGAGCCGATGATCCCCTCTCGGCAGGAAGACGCCGGCTACGGACCGGATGGTGGCCCGCACACCGAGGAAGACCCCGTACAGGCCCAGGGCCACCAGGGCTCCCCCCAGGCCCAGGGTCGCCCTGTCCGGGAGATCCAGGAGCCACCTTAGGGCATCCCCCCGGAGACGGAAATAGCCCAGGAGGAGGAGGAGGGCGCCCGCGGTCACCAGCAGGACTCCCAGCAGCACCAGGGCCAGGAAGCGCTTGACCCGAATCCCTGGAACCAGCCACTTCGCGAACTGGCGCACCCGATGCCGAAGGCGCCCCCAAATCCCCGACGGCCTCATGCGCTCACTCCCGATCCAGGTCCCGGTGCCGGATCCGGATGGCGTAGCCCAGTTGCCGGAGGTAGTTTCCCAGTTCCTCTGCGAAGACCACGGACCGGTGTCGGCCCCCCGTGCACCCAATCGCGATCACCAGGTGTGCCTTCCCCTCCCGGATGAAGTGCGGGAGCAGGAAGGAGACCATCTCCAGCAGCCGCTCGCGGAAGGTCTGGGCTTCCGGCAAGGCCAGCACATAGTTCCGCACCTCCGGATGGGTTCCGGGGTGCGGACGCAGCTCGGGCACATAGTGCGGGTTTGGGAGAAAGCGCACGTCGAAAACCAGGTCCGCGTCCATGGGCAGCCCATGCTTGTACCCGAAGGAGAGCACGGTGATGGTGAGGCCCCGCAGGGAAGCTGGCCCGAACTCCGCCTGGAGGTCCGCCCGCAGGGCCTGGGGGGTGAGGGCGCTGGTGTCCACGATCTTGTGGGCCCGTTCCCGCAGGATCTCCAGGCGTCTTCGTTCCGCCCGAATACCCTCTAGAACGGATCCGTCGGGAGCGAGGGGATGCTTGCGGCGGGTCTCCTTGAACCGACGGACCAGGACCTCATCCGAGGCATCGAGGAAGAGGATGCGGTAGGGAAGCCGGCGCTCGTCCAGGGCCCGGAGGGCCTCCTCGATCTCGTCGAAGAACTCCCCGCTTCGGATGTCCATCACCACCGCCACCCGATCCACCCGCCCCTGGGAGCGGCTCACCAGCTCCGCGAACCGGGGGACCAAGGCGGGGGGCAGGTTGTCCACGCAGAAGTAGCCCATATCCTCAAAGACGTGCACCGCGGTGGACTTGCCCGCTCCGGAGAGGCCCGTGACGATCACGAACTGCATGGACCTAGGGTCCCATGATGGCAGCCAGAAGCACGCTCAGCATGGAGAGGAGAAGGGAGAGCGCCGCGAGAGCCAGGACCCCACCGTGCGGGATCCCGAGAACCCAAACCACGAGGTGCAGCAGGAGGGTGTTCACCCCGAGGGTGGCGAGTCCCAGGGTCAGGAGGTTCAGGGGGAGGGCGAGGAAGAGCAGTACGGGACGCAGGGTGACGTGGGCCACCGCCAGCAAGAGCGCCGCTCCCAGCAAACTCCCTCCCTCCTCCCACCGAAGCGCCCCGGGAGAGATCCGGGCTCCCAGCCCGAGCCCCACGATGTTCACCAGCACCCGGATGAAAAACCCCACCTCACCCCATGGACCGTCCGCCCAGGACCCGGGCCACCAGGGAGGCCACCTGAGACGGGAGCTCCGCTACCGCCACCCCCGCGGCCCGCAGGGCCTCCATCTTCGCCTGGGCCGTCCCCTCGCTACCAGAGATCACCGCTCCGGCGTGCCCCATGCGCTTGCCGGGAGGAGCGGTTCGGCCGGCCACGTACGCCACCACGGGTTTGCGTACGGAGTCCCGGATGTACGCCGCGGCCTCCTCCTCCGCGGTACCCCCGATCTCGCCCACCAGCACCACCACCTCCGTCTGAGGGTCCTGCTCGAAGGCCTCCAGCAGCTCCACGAAAGCCGTGCCGACCACGGGATCCCCGCCCATGCCCACCGCGGTGGACTGCCCGATGCCCGCCCGGGTGAGGGAGGCCACGATCTCGTAGGTGAGGGTCCCCGAGCGGGAGGCAAGGCCCACGGGTCCGGGCCGGAAGAGGTTGTTGGGCATGATCCCGATCTTGCACTTGCCCGCGGAGGTGATCCCGGGACCGTTGGGGCCGATGATGCGGATCCCCTGGCGCCGGGCCGCCTCCACCATCCGGATGGCGTCGTGCACCGGGATGTGCTCCGTAATCACTACGATGGGATCCAAGCCGGCCTCCACGGCCTCCAGCACCGCATCGGATGCAAACCGGGCGGGCACGAACACGCAGCTGGCGGTTGCCCCCGTGGCCTGGACCGCCTCCTCCACCGTATCGAAGACGGGAACCCCGTGCACCCGCTCTCCGCCCTTCCCGGGCGTGACACCCGCCACGACCCGGGTCCCGAACTCCAGCATGCGGGCCGTGTGGAAGGCACCCTGGTATCCCGTAATCCCCTGGACCAGGACCCGGGTGTTCTCGTCCACGAGGATGCTCATTTACGACCTCCGCACGGCAGCCACCGCATGGCGGGCCGCTTCCTCGGGATCCGTGAAGGCGGCCATCCCCGCCTCTTCCAGGATCCGGCGCCCCTCCTCCTCGTTGGTGCCCACGAGCCGGATGGTGGTGGGAACCGCGGGGCGAGCGGCGACGATGCCACGGGCGACGTCGTCGCACCGGGTGATGCCACCGAAGATGTTGATGAACAGGACCCGCACCCCGGGCTTACGGAGCACGATGTCCACCGCGTGTCGCATGGCCTCGCTGCTGGCTCCGCCTCCCACATCCAGGAAATTCGCGGGTCTGCCCCCGAAGTGGGCCACCATGTCCAGGGTGGACATCACGAGCCCCGCCCCGTTCCCGATGACGGCGATGTCCCCATCCAGCTCCACGTAGGAGAGGTCGTAGCGCCGGGCCATCCGCTCCAGCTCCGTGGCCTCCTCGTCCTCGGGGAGGTCCGGGTGCCGGAAGCGGGCGTTCTCGTCCACCACCACCTTGGCGTCCACGGCCACCAGCTTCCCCTCCGCCCGAGCGAGGGGATTGATCTCTACAAGCTCCGCGTCCAGATCCACGCATACCCGGTAGAGGGCGTGGGCGATCTGGGCGAACTGGACGAGGTATTCCCCCCGCAGCCCCATGCGCCGCGCTACCTGTCGTGCCTGGAAGGGCAGGAAACCCTCCAGGGGATCGATCGCCACCTTGTGGATCAGCTCTGGATGGGTACGGGCGACCTCCTCAATGTCCACTCCGCCCATGCTCGAGGCCACGAAAACGAGGCGCCGCGCGGACCGGTCCACGGTGAAGGCGAGGTAGTGCTCCTGCTCGATGTCCACGGCCTCCGCCACCAGGACCCTGCGAACCCGCTCCCCCCGGATCTCCATGCCGAGGATGGCCCGGGCCCGCTCCGTCGCCTCCTCCGGGGTCCGGGCCAGCTGGATTCCCCCCGCCTTGCCCCGGCCGCCCACCAGGACCTGGGCCTTCAGCACCAGGGGGTAACGCAGGGACAGCCCGGGGATCTGCTCAGGACGCTCGATCACCGCATCCCGCTGGACAGGGATGCCATAGGCCCGGAACAGCTGCTTGGCCTGATACTCGTGCAGCTTCATTCCCGTACGGCTCCCAAAAGCTCCCGCACCGCGGCACAGCTCGCCCGGAACAGCGCCCACTCCTCCTCCGAGAGGGGCAGCTCCACGATGCGCTCCATCCCCCGGGCTCCCAGGACCACCGGCACGCCCACGCACACATCCCACTCCCCGTACTCCCCATCCAGGTACACGGAGCACGGGATGAGGCGCTTGCGATCCCGGAGGATGGCCTCCACCATCTCACAGATGGCGGCCCCGGGGGCGGTGAAAGCGCTCTGCTTCATGAGCTCCGTGATCTCTGCCCCAGCCCGTCGGGTACGGGCTACCACCGCCTCCAGCCGGTCCCGCGGCAGGAGCTTCGGGACCGGGATCCCCCGCACGTTCGCGAGGGAGGCCACGGGCACCATGTCCTTGTCCGTGTGGGCCCCGATCACCATGGCCTGGACGTCCTGAATGGACACCCCCAGCTCCGCGGCCAGGAAGGCCCGAAACCGCGTGGTGTCCAGGGCCCCGCTCTGCCCGAGGACCCGCTCCCGGGGAAGTCCGGAGGCCCGGTAGGCAACATACGTCATGGCGTCCAGGGGATTGGTGACGATCACGTACACCGCATCCGGGGAGCGCGGAACCACTTCCTGCATGATGCTGCGTACGACCCCCGCATTGGTGTCCACCAGCTGCTCCCGGGTCATCCCGGGCTTGCGGGGGAAACCTGCGGTGATCACCACCACGTCGGATCCCTCAGTGGCCGCGTAGTCGTTGGAACCCGTGATCCGCACGTCGAATCCCGCGATGGGGCCTGCGTGCTGGAGGTCCAGGGCTCTGCCCTGCGGCAGTCCCTCGATGATGTCCACGAGGATGATGTCCCCCAGCTCCCGCGCGGCCATCCACTGGGCTGCAGCCGTCCCCACCGCTCCCGCTCCCACGATGGAGATCCTGGCCCGCCCCCACGCCATGACCCGCCTCCTAGAGGTTATTGATCACTTCCGTGGCGAACTCACTGGTGCGCACCTCCCGGGCCCCCTCCATGAGGCGCGCCAGGTCATAGGTCACCACCTTCTTTCGGAAGGTGGCTTCCAGTCCCCGGATGATGAGGTCCGCGGCCTCCTGCCAGCCCAGGTACTCCAGCATCATGACCGCGGACAGCAGCAGGGAGGTGGGGTTTACCTTATCCTGCCCCGCGTACTTAGGAGCCGTGCCGTGGGTTGCCTCGAACACCGCGTGGAAATCTCCGATGTTTGCCCCTGGAGCCATCCCGATGCCGCCCACCAGGGCGGCAATGGCGTCCGAGAGGTAGTCTCCGTTCAGGTTTCCCGTGGCGATGACGTCAATGTCCTGGGGGCGGATGACGATGTGTTGGAAGGTAATGTCCGCCATGAAATCCTGGATGAGGAGCTTCCCTTCGGGGACTTTCCCGCCGTAGCGGGTCTGCACCTCTTCCCAGGTGACCGTCTGGTCCCCGAACTCCTCCCTCGCCACCTGATACCCCCACTCTCGGAACCCGCCCTCCGTGTACTTCATGATGTTCCCTTTGTGGACGAGGGTGACGTTGCGCCGCTTGCGGTCCAGCGCATACCGGATGGCTTTCCGCACCAGGCGCTTGCTGCCGAACGGGCTCATGGGTTTGATGCCGATGGCCGATCCCGGCCGGATCTCCACCCCGAACTCCCCCCGCAGCCACTCGATGATCCGGTTCGCCTCCGGGGAATCCGCGGGCCACTCGATCCCGGTGTACAGGTCCTCGGTGTTCTCCCGGAAGACCACCATGTTCACCCGCTCCGGGTGCCGGATGGGTGCGGGAACCCCCTCGAACCACCGCACGGGCCGCACGCAGGCATACAGATCCAGCAGCTGTCGGAGGGCCACGTTCAGGGACCGGTACCCGCCGCCCACGGGGGTGGTGAGGGGGCCCTTGATCCCTACGTAGTAGTACTCAAAGGCCCGAAGGGTGTCCGCGGGAAGCCAGTCTCCGAACTCCCGATAGGCCTTCTCGCCCGCATACACTTCGTACCAGGCGATCCGCCGTCGGCCCCCGTACGCCTTCTCCACCGCGGCGTCTACGACCCGCCGGGTGGCCCGCCAGATGTCGGGGCCGATCCCGTCCCCTTCGATGAAGGGGATGACGGGGAAGTCGGGAACCACAAGACGCCCCTCCTGAACCTGGATGCGCTGGCCTTCCTTGGGTGGGGAGAACCGCTCCAGCTGCAGCATGCCTAACCCCTGTGATTATAGATGCCGAAAGGGGCCGGTTGACGCAGGCCCACTTTAAGCATAGCATAAAGTATAAAGATTGGTCAGACCACTAGGCCACCAGACCATGAATCGCGCATCCCTCTTCCAGCCCATCCGCCCCCGCCGGCTCTACGAGGCCATCGTGCACCAGATCCAAGAGCTGGTGGCCGAACGGCACCTCCAGCCAGGGGACCGGCTGCCCAGCGAACGGGAACTGGCGGAGCTGTTGAACGTAAGCCGGGCCTCCGTGCGGGAAGCCCTGCGGGTGCTGGCCGCTCTCGGCCTCGTGGAGGTCCGCCCCGGGGACGGAACCTTTGTCCGGGAGCCCCCCGCTCCCGTGGACCCCGCGGTGTGGAGTCGCCTCTCCGAGCGCACGTTTCTCCTGGACCTCCTGGAGGCCCGGCGGATCGTAGAGCGGGAAGTGGTGGTTCTGGCGGTACGGAGGGCCACCGCGGAGGACGTGGAGCAGCTGCAGGAACTGGTGGAGCGCCGGGCCGCAGAGCTGGCCGGGGGCCGGCGGGATTTGGAGGGAGATCTCCGGTTTCACGAGCAGCTGGCGGAGGCCACCCGCAACCCCGTGCTCGCCTCCCTGGTGCGCACGCTGACGGAGATGTGGCTGCTGAGTCGGGAAGCCGCGGGTCGGGCCCCCGCCAGCCCCCAAAAGGCCCACCGGTTCCACGAGGCCATCCTGGAAGCCCTCCAGCGGCGGGACGAGCAGGCCGCGTGGGAGGCCATGGAGCGCCACATGGACGACATGCGCCAGGAAATCGAGCAGGGGACCTAGGAGGTGGCGGATGTACCGAGGTGGACCGGGGATGCTGGCTTGGGCCCTGCACCGGATCACGGGGGTGGCGGTCCTCGTGTTCCTGTTGCTTCACATCCTGGAGACCTCCATGCTCCTCTATGGGCCCGAAGCCTACAACCGCGCCCTCGCTCTCTACAAGCAGCCCTGGTTCAAGCCCCTGGAGTTCCTCCTGGTGGCCGCGGTGGTGTACCATGCGGGCAACGGGATCCTGGTGATGATCCTGGACCTCTTCCCCCGGACCACCCGATCCTACCGTCGCATGTTCTGGGTGGGGGCGGCCCTGTACGCGGTGGTAATGCTGCCCGTGGCGGTGCTCATGCTCCGGCCCATCTTTCCGTAGGAGGAGAGCGCTATGACGGGCGCACGCACCAATGGCTGGGCGTGGCTGGGATGGCTCTACCTTCGGATCTCCGCGGTGCTCCTGCTGGGGCTCGTGGTGGGGCACCTGTACATCATGCACGTACTCACCGGAACGGATCGGATCGACTTCGCGTTTGTAGCCCAGCGGTTCAGCACCCCCTTCTGGCGGGTATACGACCTCCTCATCCTGCTCCTCGCCCTCAGCCACGGACTGGTAGGGGTCCGCGGGATTGTGTACGACTACACGCGGTCAGCAGGCTGGCGGCTTGTGTGGAACGTGATCCTGTGGTCCGTGGGCTTGGTCTTTACCGTCCTGGGAGCCCTCGTGCTCTTCACCTTCCAGCCCGGGGCCTTCACGGGGCAGTAAAAGGGGGGATGCGCGATGGCGGTGCACGAGTTTGACGCGGTCATCGTGGGCGCGGGCGGAGCCGGGCTCTATGCCGCCATGGAGCTCAGCCGACAAGCGGATCTACGGGTGGCGGTGATCTCGAAGCTATATCCCACCCGCTCCCACACAGGGGCCGCCCAGGGAGGGATCGGGGCGGCCCTGGGCAACATGGAGGAGGACCACTGGGAATGGCACATGTTCGACACCGTAAAGGGCGGGGACTACCTCGTGGACCAGGACGCGGCGGAGATCCTGGCCCGGGAGGCCATCGAGACCGTCTATGACCTGGAACACCTGGGACTGCCCTTCGATCGTACGCCAGACGGCCGCATCGCCCAACGCCGGTTCGGGGGGCACACCCACCACTTCGGGCAGGGTCCTGTACGCCGGGCCTGTCATGCCGCGGATCGAACCGGCCACATGATCCTACAGACCCTGTACCAGCAGTGCCTGCGACAGAACGTGCGCTTCTTCAACGAGTTCCAGGTGCTGGACCTCCTGCTGGAGGATGGGGTGGCGTGCGGGGTGGTGGCGTGGGAGATCCTCACGGGAGAGCTGCACACCTTCCACGCCCGGGCCGTGATGTTCGCCACAGGCGGTTGGGGCCGGATCTACAAGGTCACCAGCAACGCCCACACCCTCACAGGCGACGGGGCTGCCATCTGCTGGCGTCGGGGGATCCCACTGGAGGACATGGAGTTCTACCAGTTCCATCCCACTGGGATCTATCGTCTGGGCATTCTCATGTCGGAGGCCGCGCGGGGAGAAGGAGCGGTGCTGCGTAACCGGCACGGGGAGCGGTTCATGGAGCGCTACTCCCCCACCCTCCTGGACCTTGCGCCGCGGGACATCATCGCCCGGGCCATGATCACGGAGATCCGGGAGGGCCGGGGCATCGACGGAAAGGACTATCTCCACCTGGATTTCACCCACCTGCCCCGACAGGTCCTGGAGGAGAAGCTTCCGGACATCACCAGCTTCGCCCGCATCTACCTGGGAATCGATCCGCTCAGGCAGCCCGTGCCCGTACAGCCCACAGCCCACTACGCCATGGGGGGGATCCCCACGGATGTGTGGGGTCGGGTGGTGGTGGATGAGAAGAATACGGTGCTGCCGGGCTTGTACGCGGCCGGAGAGTGCGCCTGCGTATCCGTGCATGGGGCCAATCGGCTCGGCACCAACTCCCTGGTGGACATCCTGGTGTTCGGCCGCCGGGCGGGCCGGGACATGGTCCGCTATCTCCGGGAGGCGGAGCGGGTGAGCCTCCGGCGCAACCCCGACCGCGACGCCCGGGAGCAGGTGGAGCGGCTGCTCCGCAGCGAAGGGAAAGAGAAGGTCGCTGCCCTCCGCCAGGAGCTGGCGGAGGCCATGATGGAGTACTGCGGCATCTTCCGCGACGGGGCGGGCCTCCAGAAGATGCTCGGGATCCTCGGGGACCTGCGGGAGCGGTATCGCAGGATCCGTCTGGACGACCGGGGTCGGGTCTTCAATCAGGACCTGCTGGAGGCGTGGGAGCTGGGCTGCCTGCTGGATGTGGCGGAGGCCACGGTTCGCTCGGCGCTCAACCGCACCGAAAGCCGGGGGGCCCACATGCGGGAGGATTACCCCGACCGGGATGACGAGAACTGGCTCAAGCACACCCTGCTCTATCGCAACTCGGATGGCACCTTCGCGTTCCGCTACAAGCCCGTGGTGATTACCCGATTCCAACCGCAGGCACGGACCTACTAAGCCGGGAGGCGTCCATGCAAGCGATCATCCGCATCAAGCGCTTCAACCCGGAAGCGGACCGGCGGCCCTATTGGGCGGAGTACGAGGTTCCCGTGGACCCCTTCGATCGGGTGCTGGATGCCCTCCACTACATCAAGGCCAACCTCGATGGCTCCCTGGCCCTGCGCCGCTCCTGCGCCCATGGGATCTGCGGATCCGACGCCATGGTCATCAATGGCCGCAACCGGCTCGCCTGCAAGGTCCTCATCAAGGACCTGGGACCCCGGATCACCGTGGAACCCCTCCGAGGGCTACCGGTGATCAAGGACCTCGTGGTGGACATGGAGCCCTTCTTCCAGAAGTACCGGCAGGTGATGCCGTGGCTCGTCCCCGACGACCCCCCTCCGCCCCAGGAGCGCCGACAGACTCCGGAGGAACGCGCTCGGTACGAGGACACCACCAAGTGCATCCTGTGCGCGGTGTGCACCACCGCCTGCCCCATCTTCTGGGGAACAGGAGAGTTCCTAGGGCCCGCAGCCCTGGTGGCCGCGCATCGGTTCATCTTCGACAGCCGCGATCGGGCGGCGCAACAGCGGCTGCAGATCCTCGCGGACCGCAGCGGGGTTTTCCGGTGCCGCACGGTGTTCAACTGCACGGAGGCATGTCCCCAGGGCATCGAGATCACCAAGGCCATTCAGGAACTCAAACAGGCCATCATCCTGAGCCGGACCTAACCTCCGAAGTCGCCCCCCCACGGGGACGCAGGGCAGTCGAACACCGCAGGGCCCGCCCGTCCAGGCGGGCCAGATCCGGCACCAGCATCACGCACATCCCCGCGCTGAGGGCCACGAGAACGCCGTTGAGGGCGAGGCTCGCAGGGACACCCATCAGGTCCGCCAGGGACCCTGCCAGGAGGCTCCCGGGTGGGCCGCTGCCGAGAAGGGCCAGGGTATACAGGCTCATGACCCGCCCCCGGTACCGATCCTCCACCAGGGACTGGATGGTGGAATTCGTAGCGGACATGAAGGAGGTCAGAAAGAACCCCGTGAGGCTCAGGCAGGCCAGGGCGGCCAGGAGGTGGCGGGTCATGGAGAAGGCGAGGAGGAAGATCCCCGTGGCCGCCGCGCTGGTAAGCACGAACCGCCCGGGCCAACGGGATGCTCCTCCGCCCGCCACCCGGAGGGCTCCGAACGTACTGCCCACCCCCACCGCGGTGAGCAGGTAGCCGTTCTCCAAGGGCCCTCCGTGCAGGATCCGGACCGTAAAGGCCGGGCTCAGCACCGTCCAGGTGAAGCCGAACATCCCCACGGCCGCCAGGAGCAGGAGCAGGGACCGCACTATGCGCTGCTCCTGGACGTATCGGAGCCCTCCCAGAAGGTGATCCAGCAAGGAGGAGCGGCGATCCACCGGAGAGTTCACCCGGATCCGAGCCATGGGAAGGATCACCGCCAGGTAGGAGAGGGCGTTGAGGAGGAAGCACCACCCGGGTCCCCCCACCTGGTAAATGAAACCCGCCAGGGCGGGGCCGAAGATCCGGGATCCGTTGAACATGGCCGCGTTGAGCCCGATGGCGTTCTGCAGATCCTCCCGGCTGACCAGGGCGGGGAGGATGGCCTGCCGGACGGGCGCGTCCATGGCCATGAGAAAGCCGTTCACGAACGCGAAGGCCAGGAGATGCCAGACCTGTACCCTTCCTCCGAAGGTGAGGGCTGCCAGCAGACCCGCGGAGAGGAGGAAGCCCGTCTGGGTGAGGAGCAACAGGCGCCGCCGGTCGTACCGGTCCGCCACCGCCCCTCCGAAGAGGGAGAAGAGCAGGGAGGGGAGGGTGAAGGCAAAGGTGACCGCCCCCGTCTGCAGGGCCGACCCCGTCCGCTGATACACGAAGAAAGCCTGAGCCGTGGCCTGCATCCACGTCCCCACCTGGGAGACAGCCATTCCCAACCAGTACGTCCGATACGCGGGATGGCGAAACGCCCGGAACATGGTCCTCAGGAGGGATTCCCGGTCTGCGCGGAAGGGGGCGGCAGGAGCGCCCGCAGGTGGGTGAGGAGGGATTCGAGAGCCCCTGGATGCAAGGTATACCAGCGGGTCTGCTGACGCTCCACCACCCGGATGAGCCGCGCGGCCCGCAGGACGGCCAGGTGGTGGAGCACGGTAACGTGGCTTGTGCCCAGGGCCTCGGCGATCTGCTGGGTGTACATGGCCCGTTCCGCCAGCAGACGCAGGATCCGAAGGCGGGAGTGGTCCGCGAGCGCCTTTGCCACCCGCCGGATCGCTTCCAGGGTGTCCGGGGTCGCTTCCGCGGTGAGGGGGGTAATGTACGTGCGGATGCCCCCGTGATCCACCACGAGGTTGTAGGGCCGCACGAAATGGGAGGGGGCCACGACCACCTCGGACACCGCCGTGGGATCCAGGACGAGGCCTCCCGTGGCCTCCTCTACGAACGCTTGGGGCGCAAGGCGCCGTGCACGCTCCCGCTTGCGCGCGGCATCTTTCTGCAATAGGGGGAGGATCCGGTCTTCCTCCGGAGCGTAGGCCTCCCGGTAGAAGTGCTGCAAGAGCCGCACCAGTCCCTCCTGCACCTCCCGGGGATCCCGACGGGCCAGGGCCACCGCCTCCCGCCGCCCCAGCTCCTCCGGAAAGGCCTGCCCGAACCGCCGCAGGGCGGTTCGGACAGGGCCAGGCCGGGCGGTCAGCACCTCGCACAGGTACGGCCTGGCCGGGCGGGCAGCGGGGGTGCTCGTGAGCAGCAGGAGCACGAGCTCCTCCGCGGGCAACCGGGCCACCTGATCCACAAAGGCCGGCACGCTGGCCTCCGCCACGCGGCGATCCAGAAGGGTCACCAGGGAGAGAAAGAAAGCCCTCGGACCCGCAAACCGCGCTAGGTCCCGGAGCAAGCAGGGACCTAGCGCCCGGCGGGCCCGTCGGATCCACTCCTCCGGAACATCGAACTCCAGGGACCGCCCGTGGTGGTGGACCACGAAGAGGGCAGCCAGGAAATCGTACACAGGGGAGGCCTCTACCCGGAGGTGCGGCTCCGTACGAGGCGGGGAGAGCAGGATCTCCCGGCCCATGGTGGATGTAGATTTCTCGCTACGCTTATGTAGAGCATAGTCTACTTCCCGTGGCAGAGCAACCCCTTGGGACGGTAAGGTCAGGGCCGGGGCTCGGGGGGCCAGGGACGTTCCGGTACACCTGCCCGGAGGTTCACCCACCGGGCGGCCACGAACAGGAGGTCGCTCAGCCGGTTCAGGTAGCGGAGGATCTCCGGATTGAGGGGCTCCTGGCGGGCCAGGGCCACCACCCGTCGCTCCGCCCGCCGGGCCACCGCCCGGGCCAGGTGGAGCCACGCGCCCGCCTCCGTCCCTCCGGGGAGGACGAAGGATCGGAGCGGAGGCAGATCCGCGCTCATCCGATCAATCCAGCGCTCCAGCTCCTCCACGAACTCCCCCGCCAGGCGGGGAGTCCGTCCCTCCTCCGGGCGCGGCGCCGCCAGCTCCGCCGCGATGCCGTAGAGGGTATCCTGGATCCGTCCGAACCATTCCGGGAGCTCCCCTCCGGGCAGCAACCTGCGCACGATACCGAGGACGCTGCACAGCTCGTCCACGGTCCCGTATGCCTCCACCCGGGGATGGTCCTTCCACACCCGTTCGCCTCCCCACAGGGCCGTCTGCCCCCGATCTCCCGTGCGGGTATAGATCCGCATGCTAGCGCCCCTCCGCCAGACGTGCCCATAGAGGCCGGGGGAGTTCCGCGGCCTGCATCTTCCGCTGCACCACTTCAATGGGATACACAAGCCGCCGGAGCTCCACGGTCCGGGCCCCCGCGTCATAGATGAGGTAGGCGGCTCTGGGATCCCCGTCCCTGGGCTGTCCCACGCTCCCCACATTCACCAGGTGTCGCATCCCCTCCTCCAGATGTACGGGAGCGTTCGGAGGAAGGTGGCGCATGACGGTGCGAGCGCCGTCATAGAGGAACCACACGGGCAGATGGGAGTGCCCGAAAAAGCAGATCGCAAAGGGCTCTGACCGGAAGTTCTCGTCCGCGGTCACGGGATCGAGGACATACTCCTCCACGGGGTCCCGGGGGCTTCCGTGGACGAACAGAAGGTCATCCCCCTCCGCCCGGGCAGGGAGGGAAGCGAGGTATGCGCGGACGGACGGTGCCAGTCGCTGACGGGTCCACTCGATGGCCACGCGGGCGAAAATGTTGAACCGCTCGGAGCTCAGCCGCCCAATGGCCGCCAGATCGTGGTTGCCCACCAGGGCTAGGTGCAGCCGGGGGCGGAGGTGTTCCACGCACTCGTTGGGTTCCGGCCCGTAGCCCACGAAATCCCCCAGGCACACTACGCGGTCCACCCCCTGTCCCTGGAGATCCCGCAGCACCGCCTCCAGGGCGTCCAGGTTCGCATGGATGTCGGAGAGGATGGCGTACCGCATCCCTCTCCTCGCGGCACTATGGGCCCGAGGGAGCTCCCCGAGCGCGGCGTTGGATCAACCGATCCAGTACCTCCTCCCATGCGGTGCCGCTCCGCTGGAGGAGTACCAGCAGGTGGTACAGGAGGTCTGCGGCCTCCTCCGCGAGGCGCTCCCGCCCCTCTTCCCGCGCGGCCCGCGCCACCTCCGCGGCTTCCTCGTAGATCTTCTCCCGCAGCCGCGCGGGATGGTCCCGTAGCAGGTCCGAGGTGTACGAGCCCTCCACGGGGTGTGCGGCCCGGTGGGCGATGAGGGCGGCGAGGTCCGAGAGGATGCCGGCTGGAGAACCGGCCCGCTCTCCCTCCAGATCTCGGTGGAAGCAGGTACGTTCCCCCCGGTGGCAGGTAGGACCCTCGGGCTCCACCACGTACAGGAGGGCATCCGCGTCGCAGTCCACAAGGATCCGACGCACCCGCAGCCGGTTCCCCGAGGTCTCCCCCTTCATCCACAGGGCGTTCCGGGTCCGTGACCAGAAGTGGGCGAATCCGCTGAGCCGGGTGCGCTCCACGGCCTCTGCATTCGCGTAGGCCAGCATGAGCACTTCCCCCGTCCGCCCGTCCTGAACCACCACGGGGACCAATCCCTGATCGTCGTACGTCAGCGCCCGCGGGTCCATCCCTCAATCCATGCGGACCGGAATTCCCGCAGCCAGAAGGGCGGCCTTCACCTCGCGGATCCGCACCTGCCCGAAGTGGAAGATGGAGGCCGCAAGAGCCGCATCGGCCTTCCCCTCCGTGAGCACCTCCACAAAGTGCTCAGGTCGGCCCGCGCCGCCCGAGGCGATGACGGGAATCCCCACCGCTTCGCTCACGGAGCGGGTGAGTTCGAGATCGAACCCCTCCGTGGTGCCGTCCCGATCCATGCTGGTCAGCAGGATCTCCCCCGCACCCAGTCGCTCCACCTGCCGGGCCCAGGCGATGGCGTCCAGGCCCGTGGGCACCCGGCCCCCGTGGGTGTAGACCTCCCATCGGCCGGGAGCCTGGCGCCGGGCGTCGATGGCCACCACCACGCACTGTGACCCGAAGATGCGGGCCGCCTCCTGTACGAGGGCCGGCTGCCGCACGGCCGCGGTATTCATCGCCACCTTGTCCGCCCCCGCCCGCAGCATCCGGCGCACGTCCTCCACGGAACGGATGCCGCCGCCTACGGTCAGGGGGATGAACACCTCGCCCGCGGTCCTGCGCACCACTTCCTCCAGGATGGGGCGCCCCTCCGCGGAGGCGGTGATGTCCAGGAACACCAGTTCATCGGCCCCCTCCCGGTCGTAGAGAGCCGCGAGCTCCACGGGGTCCCCCGCATCCTGGAGATCCACGAACCGCACGCCCTTCACCACGCGGCCCGCGTTCACGTCCAGACAAGGAATAATGCGCCTCGCCAGCATCTCCGTCCTACTCCCGAGCCACCTGCAACGCCTCGGAAACCGAAAGGGTGCCCTCGTAGAGGGCCCGGCCCACGATGGCTCCCTCCACCCCCAGCCTCCGTAAGGCCCGGAGGTCCTCCGGGTTCCGAATGCCGCCTGATGCCAAAACGGGGACCTCCAGGGCCACCGCGCGGCGGAAGAGGTCCAGGTTGGGCCCCCCGAGCATCCCGTCCGCCTGTACGTCCGTCACCACAAGCCGCCGCACGCCTGCCTCCAGACACCGCAAGGCCGCCCTCTCAAAAGACAGCGGTACTTCCTCCTGCCAGCCCCCCACCACCACCCTCCCCCCCCGCACATCCAGGGCCACCGCGATCCGGTCCCCGAACCGGGCCGTCATCCGTTCTAGCCAGCGGAGGTCCCGCAGGGCCGCGGTGCCCAACACCGCCCGGGCCACACCCGCCTCAAAGGCCCGAGCGAGATCCTCCTCTCGCCGCAGTCCGCCCCCCAGCTGCACCTGCACGCCTTCCGCCACCATGCGGGCCACCACCGCCAGGTGCCGGGGCCTCCCCCACCGAGCTCCGTCCAGGTCCACCACGTGGAGCCACTCTGCCCCCTCGGCCCGCCACCGTCGGGCGATCTCCACGGGATCCTCTCCGTACACCGTGGCCTGTCCGTAGTTCCCCTGTCGCAGCCGCACCACGCGGCCCTCCAGGAGATCCACGGCGGGCAGGACCATCATGCGCGGACTGCTTCCCGCAGGCCTCTCAGCAGGGCAAGCCCCACCTGGCCACTCTTCTCCGGATGGAACTGAAACCCCACCACGCGGCCGAAGGCGACGATGGCCGGGATCCGGACGCCGTATTCGGTCCAGGCCACCACCTGTGAGGCCTCCGCGAGGGCGTAGTAGGAGTGCACGAAGTACACGTGGCTTCCGGGTCGAATGGCGGCCGTAACAGGGGAGGGCCGCGCGAACTCCAGGGTGTTCCACCCCATGTGCGGGACCTTCAGCCCTGCCGGCAGCCGCACCACACGGCCCTGTAGGAGTCCCAGCCCCTCGTGCCGACCTTCCTCCTCGCTTTCCTCGAACAGGAGCTGCATCCCCAGGCACAGGCCCACCAGCCACCGATTCCTTTCCACCGCCACGCGCAGCGCATCCACAAACCCCGCTTCCCGCAAACGGTGCATCGCGGGGCCGAAGGCCCCCACTCCCGGGAGGACGATCCCCTCTTCCCCCTCCAACTCCTCCGGACGGGCCACCAAGCGGGTTCGAAAGCCCACGTACTCCAGGGCCCGCAGGACGCTCCGCAGGTTCCCCGCGCCGTAGTCCACCACCGCGACCCGCACTACAGAACCCCCTTGGTGGAGGGGATGCCTCCTCCCACCACCCGTACCGCCTGCCCGAGCACCACCCCGCACCCCTTGAACAGGGCCTCCGCGATGTGGTGCGCGTTGTGGCCGTGCAGGAGCACGAGGTGCAGGGTGATGCGGGCATGCGAGACGAATGCCCTCCAGAACTCCTCCACGAGCTCGGTAGAGAAGCGCCCCACGTACGGAACCGGGAACCGCACGTCGTAGTGGAGGTAGCTGCGCCCGCTGACGTCCACCGCGCACAGCACCAGGGCCTCGTCCATGGCCGCGTGGAGGCTGCTGAACCGGGCGATCCCCGTCCCTTCTCCCAGGGCCTGACGGAAGGCATCCCCGAGCACAATTCCTACGTCCTCCACCGTGTGGTGCGCATCCACCTCCAGGTCCCCGGCCGCCTCCACCGCCAGGTCGAACCTGCCGTGCCGCGCCCACTGGGCGAGGAGGTGGTCCAGGAAGGGCACGTTCGTGTGGATCCGGTGCTCTCCGACCCCGTCGAGCCGGAGGTGGACCCGCACCCGAGTCTCTGTGGTGATCCGTGCCGCCTCCGCCTCCCTCATCCCGCCACCCCCGTGCATCTCCGGAGGGCGTGCAGGAACCGATCGTTCTCCTCTGGTGTCCCGATGGTGACGCGGAGACACCCCTCCAGCTGCGGGTAATGGGAAACGTCCCGGACCAGGATTCCCTGCGCGGCCAGGTACTCGAAGACCGCGGAGGCGTCCCTGCACCGGAACAGGAGGAAGTTGGCGTCGCTGGGATAGACCCGTACCCCCATGGCCTGGAGCTCTGTGAACACCCGTTCTCGCTCCGCCACGACCCGCGCGATGCGGGAGCGGACGAGCTCGGGACGCCTGATCACCGCTTCCACCGCCAGCTGCGCAAACACGTCCAGGTTGTACGGCGGAAGGGTCCGGAGGAGGATGGCGCTGAGCTCTCGGCCCCCCATGACCCATCCCACCCGGGCACCCGCGAGGCCAAAGGCCTTCGAGGCCGTGCGCACCACCGCTAGGTTGGGGAACTCCCCCAGCAACCCCACCGCGGTGTGCCGCTCGTACTCGGGCGTCCCCACCAGGCTGCGGGCGTGATCCGGAAAGAAGCCCCAGTAGGCCTCGTCCACCACCACCAGGGCCTCCGTACGGGCCGCGATCCAGGCGATCCCCTCCCGGGGAACGGCCCGTCCCGTGGGATTATTGGGGGATGCGAGGAAGACCATGTGGGCGTCCCGGGCGGCCGCGACCACCGCCTCGGGGTCCAGGGTGAGGTCCGGTCGAAGCGGGATCTCCCGCACCTCTGCTCCCGCCACCACCGCGAGGGGGCGGGCCATGGAGTAGCCCGGCTGCGGTAGCACCACCACGCCGGACGTGGCAAAGGCCTGGAGCAAGCCCAAGATGGCCTCGTTGGAGCCGTTCGCGAGAACGATCTGCTCCTCCCGGAGGCCGCTCATGGCCGCGAGGAGCGCCTGCAGCCGCTCCGCCCGCATGGGGGGATAGCGGTTCCACGGCCGCTCGAGCAGGGCTTCCACCACCTCCCGTTTGATCTCCTCGGGAAGGTCGTAGGGCAGCTCGTTCTGGTTGAGCTTCACCTCCCCCTGCTGTCCCCGAAGCCGGTACTCGGGGAGGGCCTGGATCTCGGGACGGGCTCGAACTTCCCTCACGGCCCAAGACCTCCCCGTTCCCGCACGCTCATGACGTGCGCGGGAAACCCCTCGTAGTGCCCCAGTCGTTCCACCACCGGCCGCAGCCGTACCAGAGCCTCTCCGCTCAGCTGGGCCATGGAGGTGATCTTCAGGTACGTCCATACGGTGACCGCGGAGGTGAACCGAGCAGCTCCCCCCGTGGGCAGGGCCGCGGGAACTCCGATGGCGTAATTGGCGGCGCTCGGCGGGGTGTGCGGCCCAAGGAGAATCTCCCCCGCATGCCGCACCCCGCGCACCAAGTCCCACGCCTCCCGGGCATGGACCACCAAGTGCTCCGGCGCATACAGGTTCACGAACGCCACCGCCTCCTCCAGATCCCGGGTGAGGAGGATCCCGCCGAGTTCCGAGAGGGCGTCCCGGGCATAGGTACGGCGGGGCTCGGGGAGACGTTCTACGAGGGCCTGCAGGCGTGCGTGGACCTCCCAGGCAAGGGCTTCAGAGGGGGTGACGAGGAGGGCGGCGGAGTCACTTCCGTGCTCCGCCTCGTTGAGGAGGTCCAGGGCCACCAGGTGGGGGTCTGCCTCGTGGTCCGCCAGCACCACGATCTCCGTGGGGCCCAACAGCGCCAGCATCCGCACGCCCAGGATCTGCACCAGCATCTGCATGGCCACCACGTACGGATTCCCCGGTCCTATCACCGCCTCCACCCGGGGAAAGGTGGCGGTTCCCACCGCCAGGGCCGCGATGCCCGCGGGCCCGTTGGCCCGATAGATCCGCTCGATGCCCAGGAGATCCGCGGCCACCAGGGTTGCAGGATCCACGGCTCCTCCCGAGCGGGGCGGCACCAGGAGCACGATCTCCTCCACGCCCGCCACCACCGCGGGACCGAGCATGGTCACCACCGTGGAGGGAAAGCTGCCCTTTCCAGAGGGGATGTACGCGCCCACGGAGGCCAACGGGGTGACGCGGACCCCAACTCGGAGACCCGGCTCCAGCTCCTCCCCCTGCTCCTCAGGAGGGCGCAGCCACTCGCTGAAGCGCCGCACCCGGGCGATGGCGGCTTCCAGGGCGGCCCGGACGCCTCCCTCCACCTGTTCGTATGCAGCCCGGATCTCCGAGCGATCCACCCGCAACCGCTCAGGGGTCAGCGCCACCCCATCGAACCGGCGGGTGGCCTCCAGCACCGCCTCGTCCCCTCGGCTCCGGACGTCCTCCAGAATGTCCCGGACGGTACGGCTGACCTCCTGGGAGAGCACCCGATCCTGAGACCGGCCCACCAGGCGGCGCAGCTCCACGGGGGGGATCTCCCACAAGCGCAGGATCCGCATCAGGAATGCTCCACGAAAACGCCCTGGCCGGCCCGCAGCCGTTCCAACAGCTCCTGGATCCGGTCCGCTTTGGCCCGCAGGGCCACCCGGTTCACCACCAGCCGGGCGGTGCTGGTGAACACCTCCTCCGCCTCCACGAGCCCGTTCGCCCGTAGGGTTCGTCCCGTCATCACCAGATCCAGGATGCCGTCACTGAGCCCCACCCGGGGGGCCAACTCCACGGAACCCCATAGGCGGATGATGTCCACCGCTCGACCCCGCTCCCAGAAGAAGCGCTCCGCGATGTGCGGGTACTTGGTGGCAATGCGCAGCACCCGGGTGGGCCGCGCCCACTCGGGGAGAAGCGCAGGGGGGAAGGCCACCACGCCCCGGCACCGGCCGAAGCCCAGGTCCAGGAGTTCGTACACCTCGTGGTCCTGCTCCAGCAGGATGTCCTTCCCCACGATGCCGCAGTCCGCGGCCCCCCGTTCCACGTAGGTCACCAGGTCCACGGGCTTCGCCACCAGGATCCGGGTCCGCAGCTCCGGCCAGGTCACCAGGAGGCTCCGGTCCTCGGGGACCACGGAGCGGGCAAGTCCTGCGGCCTCGAGCCGGCGGAGGCTCGGCTCGAAGAGCCGGCCAGAGGGAATCGCCACGGTCAGGATTTCCACGCCTCGATGGCCTCCTGAACCAGCAGGTGGAGCTCGGGAACCACCACGCGCTCCCGGCCCTGCCGGGAGCATACGCGGGCCTCCTTATCTTCCAACATGATACACGGTACGCGGACCCTCGGCTGCGGCCACGGATCCGTGAGCACCGGGATCCCCTCCGCCCGCAGCGCGAGCGCGAGCCGGACCGCGAGATCCCGGAACCGAGGAGCGTACACGATGGAGAGCACCGCGGAGGGTACGGATAGGGGGAGGACAGGGAGCAGTCGGTTCAGGTGCAGGGCGAAGCCGACCGCGGGACGATCCGCCCCGAACCGCACCAGCAGACCGTCATAGCGTCCTCCACCCAACACGGGCCGGCCCAAGCCCTGCACATACCCCTCGAACACGATCCCCGTATAGTACTCGAAGTCCCGGATAAGCCCCAAATCCACCTCCACCTCCTCGCCCACGCCGTACGGCCGAAGGGCCTCCAGGAGGCGCTCCACCTCCTCCAGGGCCTGTGGAGCGATCCCCAGCCGCGCCGCGCGGTCCAGGGCATCCGGCCCCCGCCAGGACGGAAGGTGCAGGATGGCCTCCCGGACGGCTGCGGGTGCGTCTTCCAGCAGACCCTGGAGGGTCACGAAGTCCCGGCGGTATAGGAGCAGCTGTGCCGCGTGCTGGTCCTCCGCATCCAGCCCCACGGCCTCCAGCAGCCCCCGCAGGAATCCCGCGTGACCCAACCCGATCCGGAACCCCTCGATCCCCGCTTTCCGTAGGGCCCACACCGCCAGGGCGACCACCTCCGCGTCCGCGTCTGGGCCCCGATCCCCGATCCGCTCTACCCCCGCCTGCACGAACTCCCGCTCTTCCCCGCGGGAGATGTCCCGTACCCGGAACACCTCTGCCACGTACGAGAGGCGGGCCCGCTCCTGCCCGTGGGTGGCCACCAGGCGCGCGATGGGGACGGTCATCTCCGGCCGGAGGGCCAGCAGCTCCCCCGTACGATCCACCAGCACGAACAAGGTGTTTGGTCCCTCCACCCCCACTCCCCGCTCCACGGTGCTCAGGAACTCCAGCACAGGCGTCCGCACCTCACGATATCCCCACCGCTGGAAGAGCTCCAGCAACCGGTGCTCCAACTGGCGGAGGGCTTCTGCCTCCTCCGGCAGCACGTCCCGGGTCCCCGCGGGGACCCGGAGCCAGCGTGGAGGCCACTGCTTCGACCGCATCCCTCTCGCCTCAACGGGGCCCGCGCGGGGGGCCGGAACGGATCCGCACCACGAGCCATCCAGTCAGCACCACCGCCCAGAGCCAGGTAATCCCCGCGATCCGGTCGGGCCCCTGCAGGAGATGGGGACCCAGGTCCAGGGCCACACGGCCTCCCGTGATCAGCGCCACACCCCCGGCCCACCGTCCCTCCGCGACCAGACCCACTCCGAGTCCTGTAACCGCGCTTCCGGCCACCAGCCGGCCGAGGGAAGCGAGGACGGCAGGCCTCACCTCCAGCCCGTCGGGAAGTCCCAGCTCCGCGAGCTGAAGTGCTCCCCCTCCCGACCTGCTGCCGCCGAGAACCAGGGCCGCGGTGGTTTGGAAGAGCTGGGCGAGCAGACCATTCAGGACCACGAAAACCCAGGAGGCCAGGGCATCCGGACCTCTCCACACCACGGAGGCCAAGAAGGTCACACCCCTGCTCGCTCCGGAGAGCACCAGGAATAGTCCTGCGCCGATCCCAAACCCTACTACGAGGCGCGCGTCCATCCGAAACCGATTCGCCACGGCCGCGGTACTCAAACCGAGGGTGAGCAGTAGGATGCTGGACACCCATGCCATCCGTACGCCCCTCTGCTTCCTCCGCCTCACGCGGGTGAGGAGTCCGTGGAGGGTTCCGAAGAAGGCTCCACCGCCTCCGCAGGGAGTTCCTCCCCGGCCTCTGGAACAGGCGGAGCCCCCATGGCCGAGAAGAGATGCTCCCGGATTCGATCCCCATCGCAGGCGCGCACCAGACGCACGTTGGCCGGTTGGCGGCTCAGGCCCGCGGGATCGGAGACCAAGGCTCCCCGGGTAAGCTCCCCCCGCGCTTCCACATCCACCCGGATCTGAACCTCCTCTCGAACCACCGCGGGATCCACGGCCACGACCATGGCCACCACCGCCCCCAGCACGGACCCCGGCAGGCGCAGGGTACGCCGGCAATACTCCGCCATGGAACGGGTGGCCTCCAGGAAGAACCTACCTTCCCGGGTACCGCTCGCCCGGATGCGGTGGATGTCCTGGGGCCGCATGGCGAGCGCCGCCCGGGCGGTGTCCCAGGGGACCAGGGTCAGGGGCAGGCCACTCCGAAGCACCAGGGCCGCGGCTTCTGGGTCCGCGTAGAAGTTGTACTCGGCCGCGGGGGTGATGTTCCCGTCCTGGAGGGCTCCTCCGTATACGTACACCTGACCAAGAGCGTCTCCCAGTCGAGGGGACTGAAT
This sequence comes from Armatimonadota bacterium, assembly GCA_025059775.1. Classification (NCBI taxonomy): domain Bacteria; kingdom Bacillati; phylum Armatimonadota; species Armatimonadota bacterium. The sequence continues at coordinate 122,440 of JANXCW010000005.1, read as the reverse complement.
GAGGGCGGCCGCCAGGTTGGTGAGGGGTCCCAGGCACACCACGTGGAGGTCGCGCCGGTAGTGTCGTGCCAGGGACAGGATGGCGTCCACCGCGTGGGGGCCTTCCGGTCTTCCCTTCGGTTTCGGGGGAGTAAAGGTTCCCAGTCCTGTACGGCCGTACATGGCTTCAAAGGGCGTGGGCGGTCGGACAAGCGGCCCCTCGCATCCGGAGTAGACCGCGGTCCGATGGAGCCCTGCGAGCTCGGAGCCGTAGAGCAGGTTCTCCGCGGCCTGGGACACCCGAACCGCGCCCCCCACCGCGGTGATCGCCACCACGTCCACCTCGGGAATCCGGGCCGCGATGAGCAGTGCGAGAAGGTCGTCTGCCGTTCCATCGCTGTCCACGAGTAGGCGACGCATGGATCCACCTCAAGCTCCAAAGAAACCTGCGAAGGTCGCAACAGTCCCGATGGCCTTGCCCGAAACCCCCTCCGCGTTGCGCTCGCACGCCCCCGTCGGCAACCGGCACTTCCACCATTCTAGATCCGGATCCGCACCTGGCAAGGGAGGGGACTGGGGCAGGTCCGGAGGAGTCTATCTCAGGGTGCACCGGCCTACGGCTCCGGCGCCCCCCGCACCACCTCCACCCCGCGGCTGGTCCCGATGCGGTCTGCACCCGCTACGAGCATCCGGCAGGCGCTGGCGTAGTCGCGGATGCCTCCCGCGGCTTTGACACCTATCCGGGGTCCTACCGCGGCCCGGATGCGGGAAACTACCTCCTCCGTGGCACCGGGTACGCCAAACCCCGTGGAGGTCTTGACGAAGTGTGCGCCCACTTCCACCGCCAAGCGGCAGGAGCGGACGGTCTCCTCAGGGGTCAGGAGGGCAGTCTCCAGGATCACCTTCACCAGGGCGCCTGCCCGTCGTGCGGGCTCCACCACCGCGCCCAGCTGCTCCAGGACCAGGTCGTCCAGTCCAGCCTTGAGGAGGCCCACGGGCTGGACCACGTCGAGCTCCCGTGCCCCCGCGGCCAGCGCATGCTCCGCCTGGGTTCGCCGATCCTCCCGCGTCCCAGCGCCCAGGGGGAAATCGATCACCGCACACGGAGCGATGGGCGATCCCGCAAGGAACCGGGCCACCTGCGGGAGGTAGAGGGGGTTGACCACCACCGCGGCGAAGCGCCACTCAAGGGCTTCCCGACACACGCGCTCCACGTCCGCGGGCGTGGCGTCGGGCCTCAGCAGCGTATGGTCAATGCGCCGCGCGAGCTCGGTTCGGGAGAGCAGACCCACCGGGCTCCCTCCAGCCCATTCTCGGCCCTGGGGAGACCCGGGTCAATCCGCGGGAGAGGAGGGTTCCTCCCACAGCAGGACGCCCGGGCCTGGATGCCGTAGCTCTAGCGGGGCGGCCTGTGGGCCGGCATCACGCGGCACGGAGGGAGAACATGTGGTCCAGGATCGTTTTGGCGCTGGCGGTGGCTGCGGCCCTGATGGCCCATGGCGCCGGTACGGATGCGGCCCCGGGGCCCTTCAAGATCGCGGTGGTCTCAGACGTGGGCGGCCGAGGGGACCTGAGCTTCAACGACATGGCCTTCAAGGGGGGCGAGGACGCGGAGCGGGACTTCGGGGTCCGCATGGTGGAGCTGGTGAGCAAGGTGGAGGCAGACTACGTCCCCAACCTCACCCGGGCGGCCAGGGATCCCAACGTGCGGCTCGTCGTGGGGGTGGGATTCCTCCTGAGCGATGCCCTCGCCCAGGTGGCACGTCGGTTCCCGGACAAGAACTTCGTGGGGATTGACACCTTCGCACAGACCATCGTGAAGCAGAAATTCCCCGCCCAGTACCCCCTCCCCAACCTCATGGACGTGGTGTACGAGGAGCACAAGGGAAGCGCCCTGGTGGGTGCCCTGGGGGCGCTCCTGGCGGCTCAGTATGCCAGGCCCCACATCGGGGGCGTGTTCGGCATCGAGATTCCGGTCCTGTGGAAGTTCGAGATCGGGTACAAGTGGGGTGCCCGCTGGGCCACGGAGTGGCTGGCGAAGAACCGGCCCGAGAAGGCCTTCTCCTACCGCAAGGACTTCGTGCTGTGGACGTACACGGGGACCTTCAGCGATATCCCCAAGGGCTACGCCGCTGCCAAGGCCATGTACGCGAAGAATGCGGTGGCGGTCTTCAACATCGCGGGGCCTCTCGGACTGGGCATCAATCAGGCGGTGCAGGAGATCGCGCAGGCCCAGAGGCTGCGCATGGGTCCTCCTTTCTGGATCGGGGTGGACGCCAACCAGGACTGGATTAACCCCGGCTTCGTGATCGCCAGCATGATGAAGCGGGTGGACCGCGGTGTGTACTACACCACCCGGTGGGTCCGGGACGGACAGTTCCGGGACCTGGTGCACCGGACCCAGGGGGTGGTAACTCTTGGGATCGGAACCCGCATCGCGGGCCAGCTCGCGGAGGGCATCTCCGTGAGCACCCTGGAGGATCTGGATGAGTTCATCCGCATGGGGCTGCAGGCGGAGCGCATGACCCGCAAGAAGGTGCTCCCCGCCCCGCCCGCGGAGATCAAGTCCAAGGTCAAGACCATGCGGAATGCGCAGCCCCGGTGGGTATGGGACGCGGTGGCGGAGCTGGAGAAGAAGATCCGGGAAGCTCAGGTCACTGTGCCCATGGTGGTCACCAAACCGGACATCGAGCGGTGGCGGGGCGAGCTGGGATCCCGACCGGACAGGTGGCCCGCGATGGCGCACCGTCCGTTCCAACCGTAGTCTCCGTACGGCTGGGAGAAGCCCGTGGGCAGCGGCACCCCGTGCGTCTGGATGCGTGGGATCCACAAGGTATACCCGGATGGGACCACGGCCCTGAGGGGTGTGGACTTTCAGCTCCACGCGGGGGAGATCGTGGGCCTGCTGGGGGAGAACGGAGCGGGCAAGACCACCCTCATGAAAATCCTCTCGGGGCTGCTGCGGCCCACCCGAGGGGAAATCCTGGTGGACGGCCGGGCCGTGCAGTTCCGCAACCCCAAGGACGCTCTCCGGTACGGCATCGGCATGGTGCACCAGGCGTTCACCCTGGTCCCGCCCTTCACCGCCCTGCAAAACGTCCTGTTGGGCCAGGAGGGAGTGGGAATTTTCCGCCCGCCCCCCGAGGAGGTGGCCCGGGAACGGATCGAACGGCTGCTGGAGGAAACCGGGCTGAGCCTTCCCCTGGACGTTCCCGTGGAGTCCCTCCCCATCGGCGTGCAGCAGCGGGTGGAGATCTGCAAGGCCCTGTACCGCGGTACCTCCGTGTTGATCCTGGACGAGCCCACCTCCGCCCTCACGCCCGGAGAGGTGGAGGAGCTCTTCCGGTTCCTGCGCAGGCTGCGGGAGGGTGGAACGGCCATCGTGCTCATCACCCACAAGCTTCGGGAGGTGTTGGAGCTCACCGACCGGGTGGTGGTGCTCCGCCAGGGGGTGGTGGCCGGGGAACTCCCCACGCTCGGGGCAACTCCGGAGAAGCTGGCGGAGCTGATGGTCGGTCAACCGACCGCCTCCCACGTGCGGCGCACGCCCAGAGCCCCCGGCAGGCCCGTGCTCGTGGTGAGGGGATTACGGGTCCGCAATGACCAGGGTCGGGTGGCGGTGCACGATCTGTCCTTCGAGGTACGGGAGGGCGAGATCTTCGGCATCGCCGGGGTGGAAGGGAATGGCCAGAGCGAGCTGGTGCAGGCCCTCACGGGGCTGCGGCCTGTGGAGGCAGGGGAAATCCGGCTGGCAGACCAGGAAATTCCCCGTCAGGATCCCCTCGCCCTGTACCGCCTGGGGCTTGCGCACGTGCCGGAGGATCGGGCGCGGTTCGGACTCGCCCTGGGCTTCGATCTCGTGGAGAACAGCATCCTGGGCCGGCAGCGGGAACCCCGATTTGCCGGCTTCCTGGGACGACTGAACCGCTCCGCCATCCTCCGTCACGCCCAGGAGCTGGTGCGACGCTTTCACGTGGTGGCCCCGGATCTCGCCACTCCGGTCCGCAGTCTGAGCGGCGGCAACCAACAGCGCCTGCTGGTAGGACGGGAACTCAGCAAGGAGCCAAGACTGGTGGTGGCCATGCATCCCACCCGGGGGCTGGACGTGGCCTCCACCGGGTACATCCGGGAGCTCTTGGTCCAGATGCGCGACGCAGGACGAGCGGTGCTGCTGGTGTCCGCGGACCTGGACGAGGTCCTGGAGCTCAGCGATCGCCTCGGGGTGCTGTACGAGGGGAGGCTCCTCGGGGTGGGTCCCACTGAAGCCTTCTCCCGGGAGGCCATCGGACTCCTGATGGGAGGAGTCGTACAGGCGGATCCTGATGCGGATACCGCGCGGGCTCCGTCCCCTCGCTGAATCCCTGGCCGCGGTTTTTCTGGGATTCATGGCCGGGGGTGTTCTCGTCTGGGCGTTCGGGCACTCCCCCCTGGCGGTCTATCGGGCTTTGCTGGTGGGCGCCTTCGGCAGCCGGGAGGACCTGCTGGAGACCCTGGCCTTCGCCACACCCCTTTTGCTCACCGCCCTCACCTTCGCGGTAGGGGTACGCGCAGGGCTGTTCAACATTGGGGCCGAGGGACAGGTGTATCTGGGTGCCGTAGGCGCTGCCTTCGTGGCCGGCAGCCTCCCCCTGCCGCCGGGTGTGCACCTGCTTATGGCCACCTTGGCGGGCATGACCGCAGGGGCCCTGTGGGCCCTTGTTCCCGCGGTGCTCAAGGCGTGGCGAGGGGTGCACGAGGTGATCTCCACCATCATGTGCAACTGGATCGCCCTGTACCTCTCCATGTACCTAGCGATCCACTTCCTAGCGGAACCCGGCCGCGCGGAGCGCACCATCCCTGCGCTCCCTACCGCCCGCTACCCCGTGTTGAGCGAGGAGAGCACCCTCACCGCGGTGCTGTTCGTGGCCGTGGGATTTGCTCTCCTGGTATACGCGGTCCTGTGGGGCACCCGGATGGGGTACGAGCTGCGGCTCGCGGGGGAGAATCCGGACGCGGCACGGTACGCGGGCGTGCGGCCCGAGCGGGTGGTGGTGCTGAGCCTCGCCATCGGGGGAACGGCCGCGGGTCTCGCGGGTGCGAGCCAGGTCATCGGCCGTCCCCCCGCATGGTCCCTGTACGCCACCCTGGGCAACGTGGCCACCCTGGGCTTCGACGGCATCGGGGTGGCGCTGGTGGGCCGCAACCATCCCTTGGGCGCGGTGCTGGCCGCGATCCTGTTCGGCGCCCTCACCCAGGGTGGTCGCCTCATGGAGTACGAGGTGGGGGTGCTGAGTGAGCTGGTGCGGGCCCTCAACGGCATCGTGGTGTTCGCCATGGCCGTCCCCGAGCTGTGGAACCTGGTACGCGGGAGGCTTATCCGGTGAGGGGTCGCAGGTGGCTTGGGTGGGCGGCAGGGGTTCTGCTGGCAGCCGCCGTGGTGCCTCTGCTGGGACGGGTGGGGCTTTCTCCGGTTTCCCTGCTGGAGACGGGGCTACTGGCGATGACACCTCTCGCGCTGGCCGCGGTGGGGGAGTGCCTCAACGAGAAGGCAGGCCTCGTGAACATTGGGCTGGAGGCCATCTTCCTGATCACCGCCACGGCGGGCGTGTGGTTCGCGGAGCTGGGCCGGAGCGGGTATGTGGGCCTGCTGGGAGGGATGATGGCCGGGGCACTCCTGGGTCTGGGACTGGGCGCGGTGAGCGTGTACGGAAGGGCGGATCAGATCATCGCGGGGATCGGTCTGAACGTGTTCGCCCTCGGCTTCGTGCCGTTCCTGCTCATCAGCCTGTGGGCGTTTCCGGGTGTCCATGTGTTCCCCAACGAGCTCATGGTGCCACGGCTGCGCACGCCCATAGGCCAGGTGAGCCCCGTGACTCTGGGCGCGGTTGCAGCGGCGGTACTGGCGCACCTGCTGCTCCACCGCACCGTGCTGGGCTTTCGCATCCGCGCGGCCGGGGAACGGCCCGAGGCGGTGGACGTGGCTGGCCTGCGGGTGGACCGTCTGCGGCTTCTGACCGCCACGGTGGGAGGGGCCCTGGCAGGGCTGGGAGGGGCTTTTCTGCCCCTCAGTTGGTTCGGAGCCCTGGTGAAGGAGATCTCCGCGGGCAGAGGCTTCATCGCCCTCGCATGCGTGGTGTTTGCGGGACTGGAGCCGCTGATGGCGCTGGGAGCCGCCCTGCTGTTCGGGCTTGCGGACGGGTTCGCCAGTGCGGTGGCGGTGACTCCAGGGGTGAAAGAGCGGGTACCGTTCTACTTCGTGTCCATGATCCCGTATGCCCTGACCCTGGCTGTGGTGGCGGCGGTCATCGGCCGCAGGCGCTTCCCCAGCACCGTGGGCCGGCCCTATGTCCGGAAGTAACTCCGGTGTCTGAGGGTCGGGTTCCTGGTGGGCGGGGTGGGATTTGAACCCACAAGGACCCTCCGGTCCAGCGGAGTTTAAGTCCGCCGCGTTTGCCGGTTTCGCCACCCGCCCCCCTGACTCTACCGTTGCGGGGACATGGGCCACAACCCTATAATGGGGAATGTAGGATGTAGAGAGCGCGGGTGTAGCTCAGCGGTAGAGCGTCGGCTTGCCATGCCGAAGGTCGCGGGTTCAAATCCCGTCGCCCGCTCCAGGATCGAGGCGACGTAGCCAAGAGGCAAGGCAGGGGTCTGCAAAACCCCGACCGCCGGTTCGAATCCGGCCGTCGCCTCCAGGTTATCCATCGATCCCCCGCCGCAGTAACCACAGGAAGAACGGAACCCCGAGGAAGGCCGTGATCACACCCACGGGGATCTCCGTGGGGGATGCGGCGGTGCGGGCAACGAGGTCCGCATCCACCAGTAGCGCGGCCCCCGCCAAGGCCGAGCCTGGGAGCACAAACCGGTGGTCCGGGCCCATGAGACGCCGCACCAGGTGCGGAACCAGAAGCCCCACGAACCCGATGAGGCCCGCGACGGACGCCGAGGCCGCGCTCATGAGGGTAGCTCCTCCCACCAGCCACCGCCGGGCGCGGGTGACGTCCACACCCAGGGCCCGCGCCTCTTCCTCGGATAGGAGCAGCAGGTTCAGCTCCCGCCACCGGGCCTGGACCAGAACGTACCCCAAGATCAGGAAAGGAAGGACGTGGCCCAGGTGGAGCCAACCCCGCCCGCCGAACCCGCCCAGAAGCCAGGTCAGGGCCTGCTGCGGGGTGCCGGAGGAGAGCAGGAGGAGGGAAGTGGCCGCGGTCAGGAGGGCACTGAGGGCCAAGCCCGCCAGCAACAGATCCTCCATGCGGATCCCCCCGCCGCGACGGGCAATGCGGAAGGCCACGGCGACCGTAGCGAGAGCTCCCAGGAACGCGGTGACCGGCACGGTGGGACCGCCCGCCCCCGCGGAGAGCGCGGCCACGGCTCCGAGGGCGGCGCCCGCGCTGACCCCGATCACGTAGGGATCCGCCAGCTCGTTCCGGAAGAGGGCCTGGTAGGTGGCGCCGCTGGAGGCCAGAGCCCCCCCCACCGCAGCCGCCAGCAGGACCCGGGGAACCCGAAGCTCCACGACGATGGCGTACACCTCCGGGGCAACACCCTCCGGCCCCTGAAGGAGAGCCCGCACCGCGGCTCCGAAGGGCACCCGGACAGAGCCCAGAGCGACCCCCGCCCCGAGGCTCAGCCCCAGGTAAGCGATCAGGGTTCCAAGCGCCAGGTGCCTGCACCCCCAGGGTCTTGCACTGAGGTCCACGTGGTTACTCCGCGGCTGGGACATCCACCTGGACGGCCTGGGCTAGATCCAGGAGTGCCTCCATGGTGCGGGCGATCCGAACCATGAAGCGGACATCATGCGTCCGGATCACCCGGGCTCCCCGTTCGATGCCCAGGACCACCGCGGCCGCGGTGGCCTCGAGCAGCTCCTCGGGGGGAAGCTGGAGGAGATCGCGCAGGTAGTTCTTCCGAGAGGTGGCCAGGTACACAGGGTACCCGAGCGCGAGGAGCTCGGGCAGGCGCAGGAGGAGGGTCACATCGTGGTGGGGCTGCTTGTCGAAACTGAAGCCCGGATCCAGGAGGATCCCATCCCGGGGGATCCCTCGCGAGCGCGCGAACTCCGCTTTCCGCGCGAGGAACCCTCGAACCTCGGCCACCACATCCCCGTACCGGAGGTCCGGGTGCGGGATCTTGTGGAGGCCGCGCCGGTGCATGATCACCAGTCCTGCGCCGAACTCCGCGGCGAGATCCGCCAGGCGGGGGTCTGCCAGGCCGCTCACGTCGTTGATGGCCACCGCCCCCGCCCGAAGGGCCTCCCGGGCCACCTCGAACTTCGTGGTCTCCACGATCACGGGAAGCCGGACCTCCTCCCGGATGCGGGCGATCGCGGGAACGACCCGCCGGATCTCCTCGGAAGGGGGGACGGGAGGTCCGGGCCGGGCCGATTCCCCGCCCACCTCGAGGAGATCCGCACCCTCTTCCGCCATCTCGTGGGCACGGGTCAGCGCGTCGTCGAGTTCGGGGTGGCGTGCTCGGGCGTAGAAGGAGTCCGAGGTCAGGTTGAGAATTCCAACCACATAGATCCGTCGCCCGAGATCGAGGGTGACGTCCCGCAGCCGAAGGATGCGTCCCATCGTCCCCATTTTACGCACCGGGAAGGTCATGTCCTGGATCCGGCGAGCTGCCGTGCGGCACCCGGGAGGGCATCGCGGCCAACGTTCAGGGGCGGGTGCTCCCCCTGGCTCCATGGGGATCGGTGTCCGCGCAGGGCCGCAGGAGTCCTCCGCTGGGCAGTGGTTTCCGGCTTGCCTGGAGGCCTTAGAGCCCGACCAGATCGTCCCGCCCTGTCATCCCTCGCCGGGATGAGGCGACGACACCATTCGGGCTACTCGCTCCTGGATCGCTTCGAAGACGCGCTCTACCTCATCGGGATGGGTGTAGAAGTGGGCGGACATCCGGATGCCGGCCTGCGGCCGGTAGTCCACGAGGATGCCCCGGCGCACGAGCTGTTGGGCCACCTGTTCCGCACCGGGAAAATCCACCACCACCATCCCGCCCCGCCGTGCAGGGTCCCGCGGGGTACGGACTCGAAGCCCGAGCTCGTCCGCCCGCTCGATCATGCGCTGGGTGAGTCGCACGGACTTCTCCCGGATGGCCTCCACCCCCACCTCCAGCACCACCTCCAGCCCTGCCCGCGCCGCGAACAGCCCGGAGATCCCGGGCGTCCCTGTCAGGAAGCGCCTGGCATCCGGTGCCAGGTCCACCTGGAGCTCGAAGGCAAACGGCGTCCGGTGGCTGAACCATCCCACCACCCGCGGCCGCAGCTCCGGGATCCGATCGGGGCGCACGTACATCCACGCGGCCCCCGGCCCCCCGCACAGCCACTTGTGGGAACCCCCCAGCACCACATCCGCGCCCCAGGCTTGCACATCGATGGGTACGCAGCCTGCGGTTTGGTAGGCGTCCACGATGACCCAGGCCCCGCACCGGTGGGCCATCGCCGCGATAGCTCCCACGTCCTGCAGGAACCCCGATCGGAAGATCCCGTGGTCCACCACCACCGCGAGGGTGTCCGGATCCACCGCTTCCTCCCACGCTTCCGGGGGAACGGTGATCCCGTCCGGGCTGCGGACGAGGTGGAGGCGCACGCCGAGGTCCCCGTGCATCTGGAGCGCGTAGAGCAGGGAGGGAAAGTTGAGATCCGTGGCCACCACCTTGGTACGGCCGCGCGGCCGTACCAAGGCCGAGAGGAGGACGCCAAACAGGGTGGAGACGTTTTGGTGCAGCACCACGCTTCCCGCGGGAGCCCGGAGGAGGGCCGCGATCCGGTCCGCGTGCTCGCGCAGGGATGTCTCCCATTCCTCCCAGGCCAGCACGCCCCGCTCCTCCCACGCCCGGAGGTACCGCTCCACCCACATCCAGGCGGACCGGGGCATGGCCCCCATGGAGTGGGAGACCAGGTAGGTGGTGCGGGTCAGGATGGGGAACTCCTCCCGCCAACGCAGCAGCGGATCCCTCATTCCTCCCGCTCCACGAAGGTGCGGGCCTTCCACAGGAGGGGGAAGAACCGCTTGGAGAGGGTGGCCCGCAGGTAGTCCACCCCGGTGAAGTAGCTCCCCTCGGAGGATCCCACGGTCCGCTGGACGTCCTCCTGTCCTGTCCCGGGCCGGGCCCCGATCATCCGTTCCACCATGAGTACGTGGCGGTGTCGCCACAGGGAGAAGGCCTCGTCGTAGTCCAGGAGAGCCTCGCACAGCTCGTCCAGGTCCAGGAGCGCGGGCTCCCGATGGATGCGGATGAGGGTGTGGAGCAGTTCCGCCTCGGGGGAGGTCGTAAGGCCCCGACGGCACAGCAGGCCCACGAAGGCGTCCCATACGCTAGGCTCCTCCAGTCGTCGCCGGAGCACCTTCCAGTCCTCGGGCTCCCCCTCGAAGCTCCGGAGGTACCGGGGATCCTTCAGGCCCGAGAGGAACTCCACCTCCCGGAACTGCCGACTCTGGAAGCCGCTTGCCGGCCGTAGACGCGACCGGAACTCCAGGAAGTCCCAGGGCCGCATGGTCTCCAGCACGTCAAATCCCCCCGTCATGACCCGGCAGATCTCCGCCACCCGCCGCAACAGGCGCACGGCCCCCCGCGGCTCATCCCGGTTCAGGGCCTCCCGTACGGACTCCAGCTCGAAGAGCAGGAGCTTGAACCACAGCTCGAATACTTGGTGGACGATGATGAACTGCAGCTCATCGTGCGCGCCACTGAGGCGTGTCTGGAGGGAGAGCAGGTCGTCCGTCCGAATGTACGAACCGTAGGTGAGCGGCTTGATCCGCGCTTCCATGCTCACCCCCCCTTTCCCGGCGTGGTCCATTCCCGGCGGCTACGCGCCTCGTCGTCTCCTCCCGCACGTCCCCCTCTCCTTCTGCGGGATCACCGCGATCCCCTCGATCTCCACCAAGGCCTCCTCCCGGAAGAAGCCGGTGACCTCGAAGAGGGCCATGGCGGGGTAGTATCCGCCGAAGAACGCCCGGAACACCTCCCCGAGGGATCTCCGATGCTCCAGGTAGGCCGCACGATCCCGCACGAAGATGTTGAGCTTCACCACGTCCTGGAGGGTTCCCCCTGCCGCCTCCACCACCGCCTGCAGGTTGGCCAGGGCCTGCCGGAACTGTCCCACGAGATCCGGGGCAAGCCGGCCCTCGGGATCGCTGCCGTCCTGACCTCCCAGGAACAACAGGTCACCGCCCCGCACGAGGACTCCATGGCTGTACCCTCTGGGGGCGGGAAGCGAGGGCGGGTTGATGATCCGGCGCTCCCCCATCCTAACGCTCTGGGTCCTCGGTGCACCGGTGCAGATATCACCCCTAACCGTTCGATACTTGGACCCTCTTCCCTCCTCCCCCGCACAGGAAATCTTCGGAAAATGTGCGAATTCCCTACCGGAGGTGCTTCCATGGAGGTGGATCCCCGGGCCCGCGCGGCCCTGCGCCGCATCCCCACCTATCTGGCGGGCGGCTCGCTCGAGCGGCTGCGCCGCACCCTCAGGACACCGAACCTCGTGAAGCTGGCGAGCAACGAAAATCCCCTTGGCCCTTCCCCCCGGGCGCTGGAGGCCCTGACGGCTGCAGGGCCTTCCCTGGGGCGCTATCCGGACGACGAGGGCTGGGAGCTGCGCTCAGCTCTAGCGAGGAAGCTGGGGGTTCCCGCGGAGTGGGTGGAGGTGGGCGCGGGGAGTACTGCCCTCTTGAGACTCCTGGCGGAGGCGTACCTCGACCCCGGGGATTCCGTGGTCTATCCCTGGCCTACCTTCCCCCTGTACGCGGTGTTCGCGCGGATGCGGGAGGCTCGGGAGGTGACGGTCCCCCTGGACGACCTCGGGCGCCCCGACCTGGAAAGGCTCCTGGAGGCGGGGGAGGGTGCGCGGCTGCTGATCCTGTGCAACCCCAACAATCCCACGGGGACCTATGTACCGGAACGGGACCTCCGGGGTTTCCTGGAACGCCTGCCGGAAGGGGTCCTCGTGGTCCTGGACGAGGCTTACGGGGAATTCGCGCGGGAGGCGGCAGCGGACTACCCGGACGGGGTACGGTGGGTGCGGGAAGGCTATCGGATCGCGGTGCTGCGCACGTTTTCCAAGGTGTACGGGCTTGCGGGTCTGCGCGTGGGGTACCTGGTGGCCCCGCCGGAGGTTCTGGAGGCGGTGCGGCGGGTAAGGGAGCCCTTCCAGGTGAGCACCGCGGCTCAGGCGGCGGCCCTGGCGGCCCTAGAGGACGAGACGCACCTGAGCCGGACCCTAGCGGTGGTGGCCACGGGCCGACGGTACCTGGAGGAGCTGGGGGCGGAAGGGAAGCTCCGGTCCTACCCCAGCGTGGCGAACTTCGTGTGGTTCGACCTGGATCTCCCCGCCCGTCAGGTCTACGAGGGTCTGCTCCAACATGGGGTGCTGGTGCGACCGGGGCCTGGGGACGCCACCTGGATCCGGGTCAGCGTGGGCACCCCTGAGGAGCTGGGTCGGTTTGCACAGGCTCTCTGGTCCGTGCTCCGATCCCTGCAGGCGAGCTAACAGGAATCCCACCCAAGCCTAGAGAACCAAACTACCGGTCCGCCCCGGGCAGGGGCGGGGATCCTCGGAGAGGAGGAAGTAGCATGCGCATGCGGAGGCTTGCGGTGCTGGCCATCCTGGGGACGGTGGCGGCAACCGTGTCCCGTGCGGGGGCGGGTCCCTCTCCCCGGTTCGAGCGGAACATCAAGGTGGGGATCGTAGACACCTACAGCGGACCGCCCGCGGTCTTCGGGAACGATGCCCTCAACGGGTTCCGACTGGCCCTGGAGGAGATCAACCGGGACGGCGTATACGGCGCCCGCATCGAGTTCGTGACCCGGGACGAGAAGTTCAGCCCGGAGATCGGGCTTAGTATGGCCCGGGAGCTGGTGCTGCAGGAACGGGTGGATCTTCTGGTGGGCACCATCAACAGCGCCACGGCCCTGGCCATCTCCGCCTTCGCCCGGGAGCAGCGGGTGCCCTTTATCGTGTGGATCAGCAAGAGCGAGCAGATCACCGGAGCCAAGGGCCACCGGTACGTGTTCAGCACCTCGGAGAACACCGCCATGGCGGGCAAGGCCCTGGCCTACGCCCTCGCCCGGCGGGGCTACACCCGGTTCTGGATCGGTGCGGAGGACTATGAGTACGGGCACGCGGTCACCAACTCCTTCTGGCGGTTCATGAAGCGCGCGAAGCCCGAGGTCACCCTCCTGGGGCAGACCTGGTGGCGGACAGGGGAGCCGGATCTCGTTCCGTACCTCACCCAGATCCTGCAGGCCAGGCCCGACGCGGCCTTCTTCGGTACGGGCGGGGCGGGCATGGCCAACGTGCTGCGCACCATGAAGGTCATCGGGTTCGCGGAGCGCGTTCCCTCCGCCATCCACACCGCCATCGACGTCACGGTGCTGCGGCCCCTGGGAGCTGCAGCTCCGGAAGGCGTGTGGGGGACCACGGACTATCTCTTCTACTATCCCGAGAGCCCCGCGAATCGGGAGTTCGTGCGGCGGTTCCAGACCGTCTACCGGGATCCGCCGGGCTTCCCCGCTTTCCACGGCTACATCACCGCCCACTTCATCGCGGAGGCCTACCGCAAGGCCCGGTCCCTCGACCGGGAGCGGTTCATCGAGGCCCTGGAGGGGCTGAGGATCCGCACGCCCGTGGGGGAGGTGGAGATGCGGGCCTGCGACCATCAGGCGGCCCTGCCCCTGTTCTTCGGCCGTACGAAGCGGGACCCCCAGTTCCCCTTCCTGGTAGCGGGGGACCTCCTGACCCTTCCGGTCCGGGAGGTCATGCCTACCTGCGAGGACATCCAGAGGGCGAGGGCACAGGGGCGGTAAGGAGCAGGGCATGGATTCCATGGCCGTCCTGGGCCAGATCCTCGTAGGCCTGAGCCGGGCCATGATCCTGTTCATCGTGGCCGCGGGCCTCAGCCTCGTACTGGGCGTGCTGCGGGTGCCGAACGTCTTCCACGGATCCCTGTACATGATCGGCGCCTTCGTGGCCTGGACGGTGGCGGAGGCCTTGGAAGGGCACCCGGCCCGGCTGTGGGTGGCCCTCGCGGCGGCTCCGCTGGCCACCGCGGCGGTGGGGCTCGCGGTGGAGCGGACGCTTCTGTGCCGCCTCTACCAGCGGGAGCACCTCATGCTGATCCTCTTCACCTTCGGCGTCATGCTCATCCTCAACGACCTCGTGAAGCTGGGCTGGGGTCCGACGTACCGCTCCCTCGTGCCGCCGGAGGAACTCCAGGGTGCTGTCTCCATCCTGGGCGTGGCCCTGCCCCGGTACAACCTGGTGCTGCTGGGGGCAGGGCCTTTGGTGGCGGGAGGCCTGTGGCTCTTTGCGCACCGCACGCGGATCGGGAAGATCGCGCGGGCCGCGGCTACGGACCGGGAAATGGTGGCCGTCCTGGGGATCGACGTGAGCCGGGTGTTCGCCGTGGCCTTCGGGATGGGCTGCCTCCTGGCGGGACTGGGAGGAGCCCTGGTGGCACCCACCACCAGCATCACCCTGGGCATGGACCACACCCTGCTCATCGAAAGCTTCCTCATCGTGATCATCGGGGGACTCGGGAATCTCTGGGGGGCCCTGGTGGGATCCCTGCTCTTCGGTGTGGCCCACTCCGTAGGGCTGTTGATCTGGCCGCAGTTCGCCGTCGCCTTCCCCTACGCCATCACCGCGGGAGTGCTTCTCGTGCGGCCTCGGGGGCTGTTGCGATCCGTATGGTGAACGGCACCCGGCTGGGTTTGGGCGTGCTCCTCGTGGCCCTCCTCGGCGTCCCCGCCTTTCTGCCGCCCTTCTACGTGTACCTGCTGGCCCTCATCCTGGTGACGGGGCTCCTCGCGGCCAGCCTCAACCTCGTGCTGGGGTTCGGGGGGTTGTACCAGTTCCACCACGCGGTGTTCTACGGAATCGGTGCTTACACCTTGGCCATCGCCATCACGAAGCTCCACTGGCCCGCATGGGTGGGCCTGGTGGCCGGCCCCGTGGCGGCCGCCCTCGCGGGGCTTCTGATGGGGCTCGTGTGCGTGCGACTAGAGCGCCTATACTTCGGCATGCTGCAGCTCTCCCTGGGTTCCTTCGTATGGATCGTGGCCCTCCGGTGGTACCCCGTGACCGGTGGGGACAACGGCCTCCACGGGATTCCCCTCCCCGCGGTGCTCAAGCCCTTGGGAAACGCGTACCTGTTCATCCTGGCCGCGGTGGCGGCTTCCCTGTTCGTGCTGTGGGCGGTGGTGCGCTCCCCCTTTGGCCTCACCCTCCAGGCCATCCGGGACAACCCGCAGCGGTGCCAGGTGGTGGGGATCCACGTGCGGGCGCACCAGCTAGCGGCCATGGTCCTGGCCGCCTTCTTCGCGGGGGTCGCGGGGGTCCTGTACGTGGTCCTCGAGCGGTCTGTGTTCCCGAACATGCTCTTCTGGGTGCTCTCTCTGGAGATCCTCGTGATGTGCCTATTGGGCGGATGGTTCACGTTTCCGGGACCGCTCCTCGGCGCCGCCCTGGTGGTGGCCCTTCGGACCTTCGCGGGGCGATACACCGAGTACTGGACCCTGATCCTCGGGGTTCTTCTCATCCTGCTCATCTTCTTCCTCCCGGAGGGGATCCTGGGGACCCTGGGAGCCCAGCGCGCCCAGAAAACCCCCGAGCCAACACCCCGGCCCGCACCCGCGGGGGATGTCCATGGGTAACCTGCTCCTGGCGGAAGGGCTGCACAAATCCTTCGATGGGTTCCCCGCTCTACGGGGAGCCACCGTGGAAGTGCGGGAGGCGGAGGTGGTGGCGGTGATCGGCCCCAACGGCGCGGGGAAGACCACCCTGTTCCACCTCATCACCGGGGTACTCCAGCCCGATCGCGGGCGCGTGGTCTTCCGGGGCCGGGAGATCACCCGGTGGCCCGCGTATCGGCGCTGCGCGCTCGGCATCGGCCGCACCTTCCAGATCGCCAACGTCTTCCCCCGGCTACGGGTCTTCGACAACGTGCACGTGGCGGTGCTGAGCCACCACGGGAAAACCCTCCATCTGGCGCTCCCCGCCTCCCGGTTTGCCACACGGGAGGTGTGGGCCATCCTGGAGCACGTGGGGCTGGCGGATAAAGCCCACCACCTCGCGGGGGCCCTCTCCCATGGGGACCAGCGCATCCTGGAGATCGCCATCGCCCTCGCCGGCCGCCCGAAGCTCCTGGTGCTGGACGAGCCCACCGCGGGGATGTCGCCGGAGGAGACGGCGGCCACCCTGCGGCTCCTGGCTCGGCTCAACCGGGAGGAAGGGCTCACGGTGCTCTTCTGTGAGCACGACATGGAGGTGGTGTTCGCGACAGCCCACCGCATCGCGGTGATGCACCACGGCCGGACCGTGGTGCAGGGAAGTCCCGAGGAGGTGCGCCGGCATCCCGCGGTGCAGGCCGCATACCTGGGAAGCGCCCATGCTTGAGGTGGAGGGCATCCACACCTATCACGGGCAGAGCCACGTGCTCTTCGACGTCTCCCTACGGGTCCTGGAAGGGGAGGTGGTGTTCCTGCTGGGCCGAAACGGGGCGGGCAAGACCACCACCCTTCGGAGCATCGTAGGCCTCACCCCGCCCCGGCGGGGTCGGATCCGGTACCGGGGGGAGGACATCACGGGGCTAGCGCCCCATCGCATCGCGCAACGGGGGATGGCGTACGTGCCCGACGACCGCCGCATCTTCCCCGACCTTACGGTCGGGGAAAACCTGGAGATCGCCTTCCGCCCCCGCGGATCCGGGTACTGGACGCTGGATCGGGTGTTCGAGCTCTTCCCCGTGCTGCGGGAGAAGCGTCACCATCGGGGAAACGCCCTCAGCGGTGGGGAGCAGAAGATGCTCGCCATCGCCCGGGCCCTCGTGGGAAATCCGGATCTCTTGCTGCTGGACGAGCCCATGGAGGGATTGGCTCCCCTCTTGGTGCGGGCGCTGGAGGAGCGGATCCGGGTGCTCAAGGGCAGCGGTCTCACGGTTCTGGTGGCGGAGCAGAATGTGCCTGCGGTGCTCCGGATTGCGGACCGAGGCTACATCATCGACGACGGCCGCATCCGGTTCGAGGGGACGGTGGAGGAGCTGCAGCGCAACGAGGAGGTGCGGCGACGGTACCTCCTGATCTGAGCACGGAGTTCGCGGCCCTGACCTGGCCACAGGCGGAGGCCCTGCTGCGGGATCCGCGGATTCCGGTCCTGCTCCTGCCCTTGGGAGCGGTGGAGCCGCATGGCCCGCATGCGCCTCTGGGAACCGATCTCCTCATCTCCCTGGGAATGTGCCGGCGGGCCGCGGCGCGCCTCCAGGACGATCCCGAGGTGCGGCCCCTGGTGCTCCCACCCCTCCCCTACGGCGTCACCCGCTACGCGGGTGCGTTCCCCGGTGCGGTGAGCCTCTCGGAGGAGACCCTGGTTGCCCTCCTCGTGGACCTATGTACGGACCTACTCCGGCAGGGTTTCCGGCACCTGGTGGTGGTCAACAACCACTTCGAGCCCGAGCACCTGCGCGCCATCCACCGGGCCTTGGACACGGTGGAGGCCCGGACGGGTAGGGCGGTGGGGTATCTCGACCTCACCCGGAGGGAACGCGCGGTGCGCCTTCCGGAGGAGTTCCGCAGCGGCGCCTGCCACGCGGGCCGGTACGAGACCTCCCTCGTGCTGGCGGAGCGGCCGGAGTGGGTGCACGGAGAGCGCATGCGGGCGCTGCCTCCGATCCCCATC
The DNA here is from genome assembly GCA_025059775.1 of Armatimonadota bacterium. Lineage (NCBI taxonomy): Bacteria > Bacillati > Armatimonadota > Armatimonadota bacterium. The sequence goes on along the minus strand of JANXCW010000005.1, from coordinate 104,805 downwards.
AGCCTCGTGGAGGCCATCCAGAGGGGGCTTCGGGACTTCCGAGCGATGGGGCTGGAGCAGGCGTACTGCGGGGCACCCGCGGAGGCCACCCGGGAGGAGGGGGAGGCGACCTTCGAGATCCTCACGGACATGCTGGTAGGAGTCATCCGGGACCTGGTGCGGGGAGCAGGCGGGCGGGATCGGCCGGGAAGGCTTGGCCGGTAAGGGGACTCCTATCCGGCCCTGAGGTAGGTGAAGATGGCCTGCTTGCACCGTTCCCGGACCAGGGGGTGGGTGGCCTCCAGATCGGGCTCGTGGAGCCACTGGAGGAAGAATCCGTCCACCACCGCCCGTACCACGGAGGCCGCCTCCTGGACATCCCGCACCCGGAAGGTGCCTTCCCTTATGCCCTCCTCAATGATGTGCGCGTACACCGCGTCCACGATGTTCCGAAAGGTCACGCTGAGCTCCTGAAAGCGATGCTGTCGGGCCGCGGTGCCCACCAGATCCAGGTACACCAGGTAGAAGTCGCGGTTCGCCCGGGGATCCACGAAGATGGCGTCGATGGTAGCCCGCACCTTGTCTTCCGCACTCCCCGCCTGACTTACCGCGGCGTAGATCCGCCGGCCTACCCGAGCCAGGACCCACCGCATGGTGGAGAGAATGAGGTCCTCTTTGGTGCCGAAGTAGTAGAGCAACAGGCCTTTGTTGACCCCCGCCCGCTCCGCCACCCTTCGTAGGGTCATGTGCTTGAGGCCATACTCGGCCAGAACCTGGTAGGTGCTGCGGAGCAGTTGCGCCTGCTTGGGGGAAAGCGACGCCTCCAGGGCCGCTACGTGCGGGCGGATAGCCGCGGAACTGGGGCTCATCCTCATCCTCCGCGCAGGCGCTCGGCCAGCTGCGTCAGCCGTTGGTGTTCTCCTTCCCCCTGTACGTGCTCGACTCCATCGTAGCAGCGCCCCACCTGTCCGTCATCCTCCACCTGCAGCACCGCCTCCCCCATGGGGAAGAGGATCTCGTTCTCCTTGGCGATGTGGGCGCGTAGCAGTTCCAGGTACTGCCACCCCAGCTCTACCACCGCCTCGACTGTGGACTGCCCCCCCTCGTAGCGTTCCACGGCCTCCGCGATCCGGCGCACCAGCTGCCGGCCCATCTCGTGCTCCATCAACATCACCCCGATGGGCCCACCCTCCCGGGGAATCCCCCGCCGCTCCAGACAGGGGAACAGGCAGTGCTCCTCCTTCCCATGGTGACACCGGTCCACAAACCCCTGGCAGAAGGCCACCAGGTCCCGCACATACCCGGGCTGGAGGGCACCGCCTCCCTGCGCCTGCCGGAGGTGGCGTTCCAGCCCCTCCAGGGCTCCCAAGATGACCTCGTGTTCCCGAATGAGCTCTTCCGTGGACCGCACGGCTACACCATGGTGAGTCCGCCCGAGACGCTGAGGGTCTGGCCCGTGATGAAGGAGGCACGATCGGAGGCCAGAAACAGCACCGCCTCCGCCACCTCCTCCGGGCGGGCCATGCGTCGCATGGGCGTGGAGCGGACGATGGCCTCGATGAGCTTCTCGTTGCCTGCCTCGATGATCTGCCGCAGGAGGGGCGTGTCCGTGATTCCCGGAGCCACCACGTTGACCCGGATGTTGTACCGGGCCACCTCCCGGGCCAGGGCCTTGCTGAAGGCGATCACCGCCCCCTTCGCCCCCGAGTACACCGTCTCCCCGCTGGACCCCACCCGACCCGCATCGGAGCTGATGTTCACCACCACGCCCCCGCCCTGGGCCACCATGTGGGGGAGGACCACATGGCAGGTGTTGAGCACCCCCCGGAAGTTGATGGCGATGATCCGATCCCACAGATCCTCCGTGCTCTCCAGGAAGGGCACGATGCGATCCCAACCTGCGGCGTTCACCAGGATATCCACACGTCCCCACGCCTCCAGAACCCCCTGTAATCCGGCCACCACGCTGGCCCGATCCGCGACGTCCATAGGGACCGCCAGGGCTTGGCCGTCCGCGCGGCGGATCTCCTCCGCCACGGCCTCCGCGCCCTCCCGGTTGACGTCCGCTACCCCCACCCGGGCCCCCCGGGCGGCGAATCCCAGGCACGTGGCCCGACCGATGCCGCTGGCCCCACCTGTGACGAGCGCCACCTGATCCCGAAACTCCATGGCCCCTCCTCCCTATCCCACACCGACCGGCGTTCCCAACCGGAACAGGGCCACCGCGTTGTCCCGCACCACTTTCCGGTACACCTCCGGCTTCAGGCCCAGCTCCCGCAGCTGCTGCAGGCTCTCCTTCCAGGGAAGGCCATTCGTGCCCCACAGGCACCGGTCCTGCCCCAGACGGCTGTTCATGAAGCGCACGAGTTCCGGCTTCAGGTACTTGGGCATCCAGGCATCGATGCCGATCCACACCGTGTCCCACTTGTAGCACACGGAGATGAGCTCCTCCACCCACGGCCAGCCCGTGTGCGCGCCGATGACCTTCAGGGTGGGGAAGTCGCACAGGATCCAATCCAGGTAGATGGGCCGGCCGTGCTCCGAGGGCTGACCCTCTAGCACGTGCCCCACCTGCATGGAGACCGGGACGTCCAGCTCCACGCACTTGGCGTAGAGGGGGTACATGCGCCGGTCATGGAGGGGGATATCGAAGCCGTAGATGTGCACGTACACACCCCGAAAGCCGTACTCCTTCACGGCCCGCTCGATCTCCTTCAGGCTCTCCGGGATCCGGTAGGGGTTGTATCCCGCGAGCCCCACGAACCGGTCCGGGTAGCGGGTGGTGTACTGGAGGACCTCCTCCAGCTGCGTGTCCATGTACATCCAGTGGTTGCGGTAGGACCACATCTTGCACTGGGTGATGAAGACCTTCTCCACGCCCGCCTCATCCATGGCACGCAGCATGGCCTCGATGCTGGGGAAGCTGGGGAGGCTGCCGCCGAGGGCCCGCTCCATGCGGCACACCAACTCCCCCTCCTTGGCCTGGTTCCATCGGGCGATGAACTCCGGGGTGGCCACGTAGTACATGAAGTCGATGGCCTTCACATCTTCCGGCACCCGTCTCACCTCCCGCTAGGCCGTGGCCCGCTCTCCGAGTCTGTGCAGCCGCTCCTGCGCCAGTTGGCCCGCTCCTAGGGCCGCCACATATACACCCTCCTCCTCGGGGGGCACCAGGAACTGGACCTTGAGGTTCTGCTCCAGCTGCCGGCGCATGAGGGGAACCCGGACGAGCCCACCCGTAAGCACGTACGCGGGTTCCCCGCGCAGCCGCTTGATCAGCTGCCCCGCACGCTCCGCCAGGGCCACGATGGCTCCCGCGCACACGTCCTCCGGGCTGCGGCCTGCCACCAGGTGGTTGATGACCTCGCTCTCCGCGAAGACCGCACACACACTGCTCACCACCGCGGGTTCCCTCGCCGCCTCCGCCAGCCGCGCGATGTCCGCGGGGGTGTAGCCCATGTACCGCATGGTCTTTTCCAGGAAGGCCCCGCTGCCCGCCGCACACTTGTCGTTGAGGCGAAAGGCCCGAACCCGCCCACGCTCGTCCACCCGGATGGCCTTCACGTTCTGTCCCCCGATGTCCAGGATGGTGCGGGCTTCGGGATACATGCGGTGGACGGCCCAGGCCTGGGCCGTAAGGTCCGTGACGGCCAGGTCCCGGAAGGGCACCATGTGCCGGCCGTAGCCCGTGGTGGCCACATAGCCCACCTCCTCCCGGCGCAAGCCCACCTCCTCCAGGGCCGCCTGCAGAGTCCGTTCCGCGGCCCGGGCGAAGTTAAAGCCTGTGGGCAGCATGGCCCGACCCACCACGTTCCCGTCCACCAGAAGAACCGCCTTTGTGTACGTGGCGCCCACGTCAATGCCCGCGACCAGCATCCTCTCCCCCTCCTGCTCCGGCCGCCACGGGCACCCGTTCCCCCACCAGGACGTGGTCCAGGGCAAAGAGGGCGGCCCCGATGGCGCCGCAGTAATGGGATTCCTCGCTCACGTTCACGGGTACCCCGCTGAGCTGGCGAATGAGGTGCACCATGGCCACATTCCGGGAGACCCCGCCCGTGAAGGTCAGCTCCGGCTCGATCCCAACCCGGCGCAGCAGGGAGAGGCTACGGGCCGCGATGGCCGCATGCACCCCCATGAGAATGTCCTCCACCTTCCGGCCTCGGGCGAGCCATCCCAGGATCTCCGACTCCGCGAACACCGTGCAGGTGGTGGTGATGGTAACGGGGTTGCGGGCGGTGAGGGCAAGGGGCCCCAGCTCTCCCAGGGGCAGCTCCAGGGCTGCACTCGCGGCGCCCAGGAACCGTCCCGTGCCCGCGGAGCATTTATCGTTCATGCAGAAGTCCAGGACCTCGCCGTTGGGTCCGACCCGAATGGCCTTGGTGTCCTGCCCACCCACGTCCAGCACCGTGCGCGTGTTCGGAAAGAGGAACACTGCACCCCGGGCGTGGCAGCTGATCTCCGTAACCTGGGTGTTCCCGAACTCCACCTTGAACCGGCCATATCCGGTGCCCACGGTGTAGGCCACCTCGTCCTCCGAGGCCCCCGCGTCCTGCAGAGCGGCCTCGAAGGCCGTCCGGGCCGCCTCGTTCAGCCGGGCACCCGTGTCCACCAAGGCCCGACCCACGATGATCCGGTTCAGGTTCATGATCACCGCCTTGGTCTGCGTGCTCCCCACGTCTACTCCAGCCACCAGCGTACGGGTTGCGATGACCACGTGTTCCTCACCTCCTTGTCGCCGCCTTGTGGGCTGCCAGAGCCTCGAAGAAGGCATCCACCCGGTTCTTGACCTGCGCGTCGGACCACAGACGCGGATCCACGAGGTCTGACTGAATGAAGAGCCCGGGGACGTTTCGCTGAATCCGCATCCACTCCCGCACATCCGGTAAACCCGTGGAGACCGTACGGCAGGACTTCACGCCGTGAAAGCAGATTCCGTCCACGTGCCACCGCCGCACCACCTCATCTAGCCAATCCTGCTGGTAGAACATGGATCCCGTGTAGCCCCAGTATGCGGCGGCCACCATGCGCTCCGCGAAGCTCTCCAGGGGCCGACTCAGATCGTACGCGAAGCCCGGAAGGAAGCCGCCTCCCGCGAAGACCATGTAGGTGCTGTGCACAAATACACCCCCCCAGGAGGCGAAGAGCTCCACGAAGCGACGAAAGTGGCTGTAGCAGGTGGTCCCCACGAGGACCAACCGGAACCGCTCGTCCGGCACCGCGGCCATGCCGAGCCGAATGCGCTCCTGCATCTCCTGGAGCACCTGTTGGAAGTACCGGCTTCCCTCCTGGCTTCCCCGGTACAGGTGCGCGATCCCCTGATAGGTCACCCCCTCCACGACGGCGTTGAAGGGAGCGGGGATGTGACGATTCGTCTCGCAGACCGCGTTGTAGAGCTCTGCCATTCGGTTCGCTTCCGCCAGGTGCTCCCGGAATCGGTCTACGTCGAAGCGCCTGCCCGTAATCTGCTCGCACAGCCCGATCAGCTCCTGCAGCTGCCCCTGGACGTAGCGGGCGTCGTTGCGGAAGGTCTCCCCGTCCAGAGCCGCGGATTCCCGGCCCCGCCACCCGGGCAGGTCTACCACGAACACGGGGCAGCCGTAGAGGTGCTCCCAGATCTCGGACCACTTAATGTAGGTGTTGCAGACATTGGAGGTCACCACCAGGGAGGGACGGGGGACCCTTCCATATGGATGTTCCCCTTGCCGGAGCTGGAGCCCCACGTCCGCCTTCACGTAACCGCATACGTCCGGGGAGAACCCGTAGTCCTCCGCGGCCTGGATGTACGCCTGGGACTGCCCGCGGACCGCGATCTGCAGGGAGGTGATCTCCGGGAAGTTCAGCACGAAGTCGAAGGTGCGGAGCAACTCCGCCATGGACCCCATGGCGAACACGTATGCGGTGGGCCGCCCCGTCTGGGCGGCTTCCGTCATCTCCTGCCACCATAGGTCCATGAGCCGCTTGCCTTCCCGTCGGGTCGCTCCCAGGATCCCCTCGGTGGGTGCACTCATCGTGGCCTCCGTCAGGTGAACTGGAACAGCAGGGATTCCGCGAAGGTCTCCACCTCCATCCCCACCTGTTCGAAGACCGTCATGGTCTCCTCGAACTCCATGACCAGGTGGGGAATGCCCGCAGCCTCCAGAGCGCGGCTGTAGTGAACCTGTTCCTCCAGCCCCGGCTCGCACATCTTCGCCGCGGCCACGATGGCCGCCTCCGCCCCGGAAGCCCGGATGCGGCGCAGGAGCATCTCCGCCTTGGGCTTGCGGGGATCCCGCTGCACGGGACTGTAGCTGGAGCGGTTCAGGTAGCTGTCCGCCAGGTTCCGCCAGGGGTCGCCTTTCAGCGGTACGTCCTCCGTGATCCACCGCAGGCCGATCATGAGGTCATCGTCCACGATGTAGCAGGCGTTCTGGATGACCGCCAGCATGTCCAGGGGGGGTTGCTCGCAGAATCCGCCCTCGAACACCACCCGGATGCGATCCTGCTTCTTGGTGGGCCGATGCGGGAGCAGCTCCAGTACCCTGCGTAGGAGCGCGTTGTGCTCCTCCCGAGGCATGAGGCCCGCGGAGCGCACCAGGAGGTAGCTCTCCACCGCGCTCACCAGCCAAGGGGTCTCCCGCTTGATCCGGTAGAGCTCCCGGAGGAGCCTGCGGTTCTCATTGAACAGCGCGATGCTGGCCCGCAGGGCTTCGTCCGTGATGGGGCGGCCACCCAGCTCCTCCAGGATCCGGCCGATGCGTCGGTATTCCCCCACCAGATAGTCCACCGCGTGTGCGCTCGCCGCGTTGTGGGGATGGTAGAGGGTCTCCACCCGCAGGTGCGGGAAGCTGCGGACCCACACCCCGCACGCATTCCGGGCCGCGTCGCAGATGTTGGGAACCACCATTACGCTCAGGAAGTCCAGCCGCCCGGAGAGGGCCAGCTCCAGGGAGCTCCGCACGATGGAGCACACAAAGGCTGCGATGCGGGCATCCGCCTGGCGTACCTGGATGGTCCCCCCCGCGCCCGCGATCTTGATGGGGAGCATGCCCGCGGCATGCGCGATCTCCTCTGGAAAGAACACCTGGAAGGAACCCACCACCTTGCCGTCCGGGTTTGCCGCCAGCCACCGCCGGACCTCGGGGAAGGTGGGATCCTCCACCAGGGCCCTCAGGTCGTCAAAGATCCGTTCCAGCTCGTCCACGGCATCCCTCAGTTTTATCCAACCGGTCAGTCAAACCCTAGCCCACAGCAGGATGTGTTGACAATGCGAGGAATGCATCATTTTTCTTGATGCATCTGTAGGCCCTTGCCGTCCCGAGGAAACAGCCCCTGTTGGAGGGCCCGAGCCACAGCCTCTGCCCGGGTGTGAGCCCCCAGTTTGCGCAGGAGGTTCTGCACGTGGTTGCGGACGGTGGCGGTGGAGAGGACCAGGGTGCGGGCGATGGCCTCCGTGTCCATCCCCTGGGCCAGCAGGGCCAAGACCTCCCGCTCCCGCCGGGTGAGCGGGTGCTTGACCGCGCCCACCGTGGCAAGGAGTCCCTCCCGGGTCGCGAGCAGCTCCACCAGCTCCTCCACGGTCCGTTGGTGGGTCACGTCCCGGAAGAGATGTACCAGGAACACGTCCCCGCCCTTGGGGTCGGGACGGAGCACCAGGGTGCTGGTGTTCACCCACACGTACCGGCCGTCCCGCGTGCGGTAGCACACGTCCCGGGGAGGGATGGCTCCCTCCGCGCGGGCCATGGCGAACTCCGGGCACCCCGGGCAGCACACCAGGTGCCCGCTCCGGTCGTAGCCGGCCACCACCCGGTAGCATGGGCGACCCACCACCTCCTCCTGAGACCATCCCAGCAGCTTCTCTGCCGCCCGGTTCCACAGGAGGACCCGCTGGCGGCTGTCCACCACCATGGCTGGCTCCCCTGCCCGTTCCAGGGCCTCCAACACCACCCGCAGGCTCTCGTACACCTGCCGCGCACCGTGCACCGCCTCCGCCCGCTTCACCCCCGTCACCCTCCCCTCATCGATGTTTCCAGCTGGCCCCGCGCTTCTCCAGGAAGGCCCGGAGCCCTTCGTGGGCGTCCTCCGTGGCCATGAGCTCCCCCAGGTAGAGGTGCTCCGCTTCCTGCAATGCCTCCGCAAACCACCGCCGGAACGTAGCGACGGCCGTCCGCTTCGCCAGGCGAAGGACCGCTCCGCTGTGGGCCTGGAGCTGCCCCACCACCCGTCGCACCGCCTCCTCCAGCTGCTCCTGGGGGACCACCTCCGTCACCAGCCCCAGCTCCTGGGCCCGCCGGGCGGGGAGGAGTTCGCCGGTGAGGAGGAGGGAGATCCCGCGTTTGCCGAAGAGGAAGGGAAAGGTGGCCGCAGCGACGGGCGGAAACACCCCCACCCGGATCTCGGGCTGCCCGAAGGTGGCCTCCTCCGCGGCCACCACTACGTCGCATAGGGCCACCACCTCGCACCCACCCCCCAACGCAGGCCCCTGGACTGAGGCCACCGTGGGCACGTCGAGCGAAACCAGGGTATGGCACAGGTCGTGGAAGGCCTCCAGCATCCCGTGCACCTTTTCCGCGGTGTGCTCCGCCACGTCCACCCCTGCGGAGAAGGACCGCCCCCGGGCCCCCAGAACCACGGCCCGCACCGTACGGTCCTCCGCGGCCGAGCGCAGGATACGCGCGAGCTCCCGCATCACCGCAATGGTGAGGATGTTGTGGGGCGGCCGGTTCAGGGTGACCCAGCAGGTGCCCTCCTCGTACCGGACCTCCACCGCGCGCTCCGTCATGGAGCCTCCTCCACGCGCTCCGACGGTGCGGACCGGAGGACCTCCTGAGCCACCACCAGGGCCTGGATCTCCGAGGTCCCCTCGTAGATGCGCAACGCCCGTACCTCCCGGTACAGTCGCTCCACGGGGCTCCCGTGCACCACCCCCCGCGCCCCCCACAGCTGCACCGCGCTGTCCACCACCCGCTGTGCGGCCTCCGTGGCGTACAGCTTGGCCATGGAGGCCTCCCGGGTGGCCCGCTGGCCCAGCTCGTCCTTCACCCACGCGGCCCGGTACACCAGCAGGGCCGCCGCGTCCACCTCCAGGGCCATCCAAGCCAGCTTCTCCCGCACCATCTGGAACCGGCTCAGGACCTGCCCGAACGCCACCCGCCGCTGCACGAACTCCAACGCCTCGTGAAAAGCCCGGCGGGCGAACCCCAGGGCCGCAGCTCCCACCGTCGGGCGGAAAACGTCCAGGGTCCGCATGGCTACCTCAAACCCCTGTCCTTCCTCCCCTAGCCGGTGGCTCGCCGGAACATGGCAGCCGCGGAGGTTAAGGGTCCCGAGGGGATGCGGGGCAAGGACCTGGATCCGCTCGCTCACCTCTAGCCCCGGGGTATCCGCGTCCACCACGAAAGCACTAAGCCCTTCCTTTCCGGGACCTCCCGTGCGGGCGAATACCACGTAGAAGTCCGCCACTCCCGCGTTAGAGATCCAGGTCTTCACCCCCTCCAGCACATACCCCTCCTGCGTGCGCCGGGCGGAGGTGGTGATCCCGGCGACGTCCGAACCCGCCTGGGGCTCCGAGAGGGCGAAGGCCGCGATGCGGCGACCGCTTGCTACCTCCGGGAGGTAGCGGGTCCGCAGGGCATCGCTCCCGAAGAGGGTGATGGGCGCACTCCCCAGCCCCTGCATGGCGAAGGCGAAGTCCGCCAGTCCGGAGTATCCCGCGAGAATCTCGCGGGCCAGACACAGGCTGCGCACATCCAGGCTATCGAACATCCCCCCGTAGGCCCGGGGAACGCAGTACCTCAGCCAACTCGCCTCCCCCAGCCGGCGCACGAGCTCCCGGCTCATCCCCTCCGGATCCTCCTCCTCCCGGGCCGCGAGCGGTCCCACCTCCCGCCGGGCCCACGTCTCCAGCTCCCGCGCCAGGCGGCGGTGGGCTTCCCCGAAGAAGGGCCAGAGTAGGTGGTCGCGGTCCACTAGTCGCCCCCGAAGGTGGGTTTACGGCGCTCCACAAAGGCCTGGTATCCGCGGGCGAAATCCCGGGTGAACATGCACAGGGCCTGGGCTTGCGCCTCGGATTCGATGGCCTCGTCCAGGGACATGTCCCACTCCTTGTGCAGCATGCGCTTGGTCATGGCGTGCGCGAAGGTAGGGCCCTGCGCGATCTCCCGCGCCAGCTGCTGGGCCTCCTGCAGGAGGGTCTCCGGCGGGCACAGGCGGTTGAAGAAGCCCCACCGTTCCGCCTCCTCCCCGCGCATTTCACGACCCGTGTAGAGAAGCTCCGCGGCCCGCCCCAGGCCCACAAGGCGGGGAAGCAGGGCGCACGCGCCCATATCCGAACCCGCAAGCCCCACCCGCACGAAGAGGAAGGCCACCCGGCTGCGGGGGGTTCCCAGGCGCAGGTCGCACGCGGCGGCGATCACGGCACCCGCTCCCACGCAGACCCCGTCCACCGCAGCAATGAGGGGCTGCGGGCAGTGCCGCATGGCGATCACCAGATCCCCCGTCATCCGGGTGAACTCCAGCTTCCCACGCACGTCCATGTCCAGGAGAGGCCGGATGATCTCGTGGACATCCCCTCCGGAGCAGAAGTTGCCCCCCGCTCCGGTGATCACCACCGCTTTCACATCCTCCATCCGGTTCAGGATGCGGAACGTATCCCGCAGCTCCGCGTAGCTCTCGAAGGTAAGAGGATTTTTCCGTTCCGGCCGGTTCAGGGTAATGGTGGCGACCTCCTCCTGTACCTCCCACAGGAAGTGCTGGGGTTTCAGGTCCGCTCCGCGCATGCTTCCCTCCCACATCAGGATCGGGTGGTGGCTCCCACGGCCCGACGGCGTTCCCGCTCCGCGAGCACCTTTCGGAGCACCTTGCCCACCGCGGACTTCGGAAGCCCGGACACGAACTCCACCTCCCGTACCTTCTTGTAGGGGGCCACCCGTTCCTCCACGAACCGCAGCAGCTCCTCCGCGGTGACCTCTCCGTGAGGCACCACGAAGGCCTTGGGAATCTGCCCCACCTCCGGGTCGGGCTTTGGGATCACGCACGCCTCGCGGACCGCGGGGTGCTGGCGCAGGATCTCCTCCAGCTCCGCGGGGGCGATGGAGTAGCCCTTGTACTTGATCATCTCCTTGCGGCGGTCCACCCACCACATGTATCCTGCCTCGTCGAAGCGCACGAGATCTCCCGTGCGAAACCACCCCTCTTCCAGGTAGGCTTCCTCGTTCGCCTCCGGGTTCCGCCAGTACCCGACGGTGACCATAGGGCCGCGCACCAGGAGCTCTCCCACCTCCCCGGGGCCCAGGTCCCGTCCTGTGTCCGGATCCACCACCCGCTCTTCCAGATTCGGCACCGGCGGCCCCACAGACCGGGGTTTTCGGGGCATGGGGGGGAGGAGGAGGTTGGCGAGCCCCGCGCACTCCGTCATCCCTATGTGCTCCGTCACGGGACACCCGAACACCCGCTCCGCCCGTTGCTGCAGTTCTGGATCCAGAGGGAGGGCCGCGGTGTTCACGAACCGGAGGCCCCGGTACGCAAAACCCTGGGCCTCCGCGGCCTCCACGAGGGCCCTCAGGGCAGGGGGAACCGCGTACAGCTGCGTGGCCCCATGGTGCGCGACCCAGTACAGGACCTCCTGCGCGTCGAACTGCGGTAGGAGGATCTGCCGGGCTCCCACGCAGATCCCCGCATTCAGCAGGGTCAGCAGGCCAAAGCAGTGGCTGAAGGGAAGGAAGTGTACGTACACCGTGCCTTCCTTCACAAATCCCAGGGCATGGCCTGCCAGGATGTTCGCGAGCACGTTCCGGTGGGTGAGCTGCGTTCCCTTCGGGAGCCCCGTGGTCCCGCTCGAGAACAGGATGCAGGCGAGATCCCGGTCGGGCTGGATCGGGATGGGGTCCGGGCTCCCAAACGGTTCCGTGGTTGCCAGCAGCTCCGCCAGGTTCAGGACACAGCGAAGGAATGGCAAGGCTGGAGGAAGTGCCTGCAGCTCCCGACACCACTCCGGGGAAGCCATTACCACGCGTGCCTCTGTCTCACTCAGGCACCGCTCCACTTCCGCAGGCTTCAGGAGGGGGTTCAGGGGGACTACCACGCCCCCTGCCCGTAAGATCCCGTAAAAGGCCACGGGGTGCTCCAGGGCATTCGGCGCGAGCAAGGCTACCCGGTCGCCCTTGCCTACCCCCAGCTCCTGCAGAGCCCGCGCCACCTTTCCGGAGGCATGCCAGAGGCGACCGTAGGTCACCACCTGACCCGTGGGCGCCCACACGAGGACGGGGCGGTCCGGATCTGTCCGGGCCCACCGTTCCACGGGCTCGAAGCATGGGACCTCGGGAGTGGGGAAGGGGGCCACAAAGGGGTTGCGGAACATTTCCCGGCCCTCTTCTACGCCGCGAGGGCTTCAAGAGCCCGACGGACCTGCACCGGGGCGATGCGCCGGCGATAGTACACGGTGAAGTCCACGTTGTCCATGGGATGCACGGCCCGGTACACGGCCTCGGACACCCGTTCCAGCACCTCGGGCTCCACCTTTTGTCCCACCAGTAGGTTTGCGGCCTCCTCCAACACCAGGGGGCGTGAGGCCACCCCGCCCAGGACGATGCGGCACCTCTGCACGGTTCCGTCCGTTCCCAGCTGCAATGCCACCGCCACGCCCAGGGCCGCGAAGTCCAGACTCCCCCGGCGGCGCACCTTCCGGTACGTGCTGCGCACCCCGTTCACGGGAGGCAGCAGCACCTCCGCCACCAGCTCGTCATGGGCCTTGTTCAGGTACCGGATGCCATCGTCCCGGTACAGCTCTTCCAGGGGAACGATCCGCTCCCCCCTGGATCCCACGAGCCGGACCCGCGCGCCCAGGGCGATGAGGATGGGGGCCCCATCGCCGCTGGAAACCGCCCAGCACCTCCCCCCTCCAGGGGCCACCCGACAGGGCACTTCCGTAGGGTCCGAGCTGCCGGGGGCCTTCATGCACCACCCCAGGGCCTCCCGCCACAGGTCCGTCTGGTCGTAGTAGGTGCACCGGGTGTCGAGGCAGAGGTTCCCACCGAGGGTGCCCATCTGGTGGAGGAGGGGGTTCGAGCAGACGGCCACCGCCTGTGCGAGTCCCGGGTAGCCCACGCGGACCATGGGGTGCGCCGCGATCTCCGCGAGGGTGCATCCTGCCCCGATCACCAGCCCCGCTTGAGGGTCCCCCCGAAAGCCGCGCAGCTCCGGGATCCTTCGCAGGCTTACCAGGTGCTTCGGAAGGATCTGACGGCGCTTCATCTTGGGATACAGATCCGTCCCACCGGCCACGGGAACCGCCTCCGGCCCCAGATCCGCGAGGATCCGCGTAGCCTCCGACAAACTCGCAGGACGGTGGAGCTGGAAACCGGGTAGCCGCAGCATGGTCGCCTCCTATGCGGGTTTCGCCTCCAGTTCCCACTGCGGGGGCCGCGCCACCCGTTCGGGGGCAGGGAAGGAGAAGGGGGGAAGCTTGGTGGGCCCCACCCGGGCGGGCCGTCCCTTTCGGCGTTCCTCCAGGGCCTTGAGGATCTTCTCCGGGGTCACGGGGACCTCGTCCACCCGGATCTTGAGGGCGTCCACGATGGCGTTGAGGATTGCAGGTACGACGCACAGCAGCGGCCCCTGCCCCACCTCCTTAGCGCTGAAGGGCGCCCGGGGGTCTTCGGTATCTACGAAGAGGGTGATCACCTCCGGCATCTCGTGGATGGTGGGGATCTTGTAGTCCAGGAGGGAGGGGCCCCGGTGCAGGTGCTTGCGAAAGGCCTGCTCCTCCAGCAGGGCTTCGCCCAGGGCCATGTACACGCTGCCCTCCACCTGACCTTCCGCCAGGGTAGGGTTGAGGGCACGGCCGATGTCGTGGGCCACCCACACCCGCTCCACCTTCACCTCCCCCGTTTCTGGATCGCACCGCACCTCCGCCACGCAGGCGGAGAAGGTGTAGGTGGGAGAAGGTCCCACGCCCGATCCCTTGTAGGTGCCCAGTTTCTCCGGCGGCCGGTAGCTCCCAGAGGTGGACAGGCATCCGAACTTCGCCTCCGCCCACTGCGCCGCCTGGGCGAAGGAAGCTCCCACCTCCGGGTTCTCCGCGTCGTAGATGCGCCGGTTCCGGCAGATCAAACGATGCCGGGGAACCTGGAGTCGCTCCGCCACCGCCTCCAGCAAGAGGTTCCGCACCCGGCAGGCGGCTTCGTAGGCCGCATTGCCCACCATGAGGGTCACGCGACTGCTGTAGCTGCCGAGGTCGATGGGGGTGAGATCTGTGTCAGAGGTGACGAGGCAGATCTCCTGCGGGCTCAGCCCCAGGACCTCTGCCACGATGGTGGCCACCGCGGTGGCGGATCCCTGTCCGATCTCCGTGGCCAGGGTGTACACGGTGACCACTCCCGTGCGATCCACCCGGAGGTGCACCTCGGAGTGGGGCATGTCGCTGAAGTAGATGGAGCCCCCAGCTCCCGTGAGGTAGGCGCTGCAGGCGAACCCGATGCCGCGTCCGTACGGAAGCCGCCCGCGCTTGCGGTACCAGCCGCTCGCTTCCACCACCTTCTCGATGCACGCCCGCAGTCCGTTGCTGGTGATCTCCAGCCAGTTCACCGTGAGCTCATTGGGCCCCGTGAGGTTGCGCAGCCGCAGCTCCACAGGGTCCAGCCCGAGGTCCTCGCTCAGCTTGTCCAGGTGGACCTCCAGGGCGCACCGGGCCTGCGGGGTCCCGTGTCCCCGCTTGGGCCCGCAGGGGGGTTTATTGGTGAACACCCGCACCCCTTGGAACCGGTAGTGCGGGATGCGGTAGCTCACGGGCTGCTGGGTGCCCGCGTACAGCATGGTCGCCGGCCCGAAGGAACAGTACGCGCCTCCGTCCAGGTAGGCCTCCACGTGCATGGCCACAATCCGGCCGTCCCGCGTGACGCCGGTGCGGATGCGCAAAAGTTCCGGATGCCGCCCCCGGTGGGCGTAGAACACCTCCTCCCGGGTCAGGGTGATCTTCACGGGCCGGCCCGTGAGCATGCTGAGTTTGGCCGCGCACACCTCGTGGTGGAAGATGTCCAGCTTCCCCCCGAACCCGCCCCCTACCGCGGGCACGATGACCCGTACCTGATGCTCCTCCAGCTGCAGGGCCTTGGCGAGCCCCTTGTGCAGGTAATGGGGCCCCTGGTGGGAGGTCCACAGGGTGAGCTTCTTCGCCCCGGGATCCCACCATGCGAGGGCGCTGTGGGGCTCCATGGGCGCGTGGGTGCTGCCCTCATAGAAGAACAGGTCCTCCCGGACGTAGTCCGCTTCCGCGAATCCCCGCTCCACATCCCCGAACTCCAGCGACGCCAGCCGGTGCACGTTCCCGAAGGGGCCGTAGTCGTGGATGCGGGGCTCCGGGTGCGCCAAGGCCTCCTCGACGGTCATGCGGGCGGGAAGCGGCTCGTAGTCCACCTCGATGAGGCGGACCGCCTCCTCTGCGGTGTAGGGGTCCACCGCGGCCACCGCGGCCACGGGCTCTCCCACATACCGCACCTTGTCCACCGCGAGCGCGGTTTCATCCTGGCCCACGGGGAACACCCCGTAGCGGACGGGCAGATCTCTCCCGGTGATAACCGCCACCACCCCCGGCAGTGCCAGGGCCCGCTGCACCCGGATCTCCCGGATCCGGGCATGGGCCTGGGTGCTGCGGGCGAGCTTGCCGAAGAGCATTCCCGGCAGGGAAAGGTCGTCCGTGTACTGGGCCCGCCCCATCACCTTGGCCCAACCGTCCACCCGCGGAAGGCGCTGGCCCACCACCGTGAAGACTTCCTCCCGCTCCTTCACCACCGCCATGGGCGCTCCTCCTTTTACCTTGACTCGGACGCCGTGGAACCTACGGACAGGTGCCTTGCCGCGGCCCGAACCGCCTCGAGGATCTTCAGATATCCCGTGCACCGGCAGAACACCCCGGACAGGGCATCCCGAATCTGCTGCTCGGTAGGTGCGGGGACCTCCTCCAGGAGGGCCTTCGCGGTAAGGATCATGGCAGGCGTGCAGTACCCACACTGGAGGGCACCGAGCTCCACAAACGCCCGCTGCAGGGGATGCAGCTCGCCGTCCCGGCTCAGCCCCTCGATGGTGGTGACCTCATGGCCCTCCGCGTCCACCGCCAGCAGGAGGCAGCTCAGCGTGGGTTTGCCGTCCACCAGCACCGTGCACACCCCGCACTCCCCCAGCTCGCATCCGTGCTTGGTCCCCACCAGCCCCAGATCTTCCCGCAGAACCTCCAGGAGGGTCCGGTGAACGGGCACGAGCAGGCGATACTCCTGTCCGTTCACCCGGAGGCGTACCGGCTGGTCCATGAGGGCACCCCCGGTTTTTGACCGGATGGTCAGTCTCGACCGCAGTATACGCCCCGGGGCAGTTCCCTGGACAATCCGGCGGAGAACGGAGGGGGAATACTGCGGAGAACCGATGCGCTAGATCAAGGGCGGTCTTCCGGGGGATCCGTTTGTAGCACCATGCGGGCGTCCACCGCCACGCACCCTTCCGGTCCCGCCACCACGGGGTTCAGATCCAGCTCCCGGATGGCCCGTTCTGCCACCAGCAGCTCTCCCACCCGCACCAACATCTCCCCCACGGCCCGGATGTCCGCGGGCGGGCGACCCCGCAGGCCCTGCAGGAGCCGGTACGCCCGGGTCTCCGCCAGCTGCTGGAGGGCTTCCTCCAGGTCAAGGGGCGCGAGCCGGAAGGAGACGTCCCGCAGGAGCTCCACGAGGATCCCGCCTCCGCCCACCATGACCACGGGGCCGAACTGGGGATCCACCACGCCCCCCACCACCAGCTCCGCGCTCCCTTTCTCCATGCGCTGCACGAGGATGCCGTCCACGGAGGCTTGCGGGGCGTGTCGGGACACCGTTTCCAGCAGCTGGGGATATGCCCTCCGCACCTCCTCGCCCGACCGCAGGTCCACCACCACCCCGCCCACGTCGGACTTGTGCAGGATCTGAGAGGAGATCACCTTGAGCACCACGGGATAGCCCACGCGATCCGCGGCCTCCACCGCTTCCTCCGCGGTGCGACACACGGCGAAGGGCGCGTGCGGGATTCCGTATGCCTCACACAGGGCATAGCTTTCCGGCTCCAGGAGGAAGCCGCGACCCTGCTCCAGAGCCTGTGTGATCACGGGGTGAGGCATGGGTGGAACCTCCGGTTAGCGCTTGCGCATCCGATCGTGGACGTACCGCACCACCTGGGCCAGAGCTCGGACCGCGGCATCTGGGAATTCGAAGGTGGGGAGGCCTCCAGCCTCCAGCCTCCTGCGGGCCCGGGCCACCGCATCCCCGAAGGTGAGCACGGGCAGCACGGGCTTGCGGGGCTCGGGCTGAGCCCAGTAAGCCTCCAGAATGGCCTCGGCCACCTCCTCCTCGTCCAGGAACGCGGGCGGGGTGGTGAGGAGGAGGGCCGCGTCCACCTCCGGGGCCTCCAGAACCACCCGCAGGACCTCTCCGTGGGTCCGGGCACGGATGGATCCCGTCATGTCCAGATAGCCGTCGGGCCTACCGATGGTGGCGGTGGGTGCCAGGATCCCTCGCAGCACCTCCCGCACGGGATCCGAGAAACGGGCCAGCTGTAGGACACCGCTGGCGGCCACCTCGTCCACGCAGATGGTGCCCGGGCCCCCGATGGCACTGCACACGCACACCCGGTTGCCCCTAGGGAGCGGCAGCTTCTCCAGGACCCGCACGAGGTCGTAGAATTCCGACATGCTGCGCGCCCGTAGGATTCCTGCCTGCCGGAAAGCTCCCTCGTAGATCTCGTCCTGTCCCGCGAGGGAACCCGTGTGGCTGCTGGCGGCCCGGGCTCCCAGCTCCGTGCGTCCGGCCTTGTAGACCACCACGGGCTTGGCGCAGGCTACCTCCGCGGCCGCCAGGACGAACCCGCGGGCATCCCGGAGCCCCTCCAGGTACACTCCGATCACCCGGGTGTGGGGGTCGGCGCCCAGGTAGCGCACCAGCTCGGTCATGTCCACATCCGCCATGTTCCCCACGGACACCAGCTTCGAGAGCCCCACCATGCCGAGGGGACGGGCCCACTGAAGGAACGAGATGGCAAACGCCCCGCTCTGCGTCACCAGGGCTAGACCCCCTCCTGGGTAGGTCCCGAGGTCAAAGGTGGTGGTCACGCCCGTACGGGTGTCCAGTACCCCCATGCAGTTGGGGCCCACCACCCGGATGCCCCGAGGCCGGAGGGGCTCCAGGAGGGCCTCCTGGAGGAGACGCCCCTCTGGAGTCTCCGTCTCCGCGAACCCCCCAGAGACCACCACCACCGCGGCTGCGTCCCCGCGCTCGTCGTGACGCCGCGCGATCTGTCTGGCCACCTCCACGCACACCCGGGCGGGCACCGCGAGGACCACGAGATCCACGGGACCCGGAATCTCCAGGACGGAGGGATAGGCTCGGAAGCCTGCCACTTCCGATGCGGAGGGGTGCACCGGGTAGACGGCACCCGCGAAGTGGGTCTGGGTGGCGAACCGGAGGATCTGGTGTCCAGGGGAACCCGGGTCCGGAGAGGCTCCCACGATGGCCACCCCACGGGGCTGGAACAACGCATCGATTCCCCGCCAGGTTCGCGGTGCTTTGGGTAGCTCAGGCATCGGAGGAATGCTCCTGCAAGCGCATCGTCGCGCCTATTTTACAACACACCCTCCCTCCGCCCTCGCCCATCGCCGCCCCCATGGAGTACAAAAAAAGCAGAGATCCCGCGGGAGGTGGCGCATGCGGCTTCTTGAGGCCTGCCTGAAGGCCCTTTCGGCACGGCTGGGGGAGGATCCGCTGGTCGTTCAGGACGTCCGGGTGGGCGTCTTCTACACCGCGGTGGCCCTCATCACGGGCCACGTGGGGGTGGCGTTTACCCCCCGTGGGCTTTCGGACACCGTCTGCTGCCCCCGCTCCGCGGCCGCTGCCCCGCCCGCGGGACGCTTAGGGGGGCAGGACGCGTGGAAACTGGTCGCGGAGGTCCGCTCGCCCGTAGCGCTGCGGCGGGCGGTAGGAGTGGCCACCCTGAACGCCCTATCTGCCCTCGCCATGGATCGGTTCGGCGTTCCCGGGGGCGTACGGATTCCCGGCCTTGATGCCCTCGAGGCCGCGGGAGTCTCCGGTGAGGACCGGGTGGTCCTGGTGGGTGCGTTCTCCCCTTTCATCAAGAGCCTGAAGGGCACGGTATCGGCCCTGTGGGTCATAGACCGTCATCCAGAAGCTTTGCGGGAGGAGGAACGCGTCCTGTGGCGGCCGCCGGAGGGCGCCGCGGAGGTGCTGCGGGAGGCCACGGTGGTGGTCATCACGGGTTCTTCTCTGGTGGAAGGCGGCTTGGACGAGCTCCTCGATTCCTGCCGCGGGGCGCGCCGGGTGGTACTGGCAGGTCCCACGGCTTCCCCCTGGCCCGAACCGTTCTTCCAGAGGGGCGTGCACATCCTGGGTGGGATCCTGGTCCTGGACGGGCCTCGCCTGGTGCGCATTGTGGGCGAGGGCGGCAGCGGGTACTTCTTCCAGGAGGCCGCGGAGAAGGTCTGCCTGGTCCGGGAGGACGTGGCTCCGTCCCTCCCGGGTGTCCGCGAGGCCTGTGCTCAGGACGCAGCCCCTCGCTCCTGACAGAGGGCCTCCCGCAGGCGGTAGCGCTGCAGCTTCCCCGTGGCCGTCCGGGGGAGCTCCCGTACGAACCGAAACCACCGGGGGTGCTTGTAGCCGGCAAGTCGCGCGCGCACGAACTCCCGCAACCCCTGTTCCAGGCTCGGCGAGGGCGTGTATCCTTCCCGGAGCACCACAAAGGCTATAGGCTTTTCCAGTCCCATCTCGTCCGGCGCCCCCACCACCGCACACTCCGCCACCGCGGGGTGCTCCAGCAAAATTCCCTCCACCTCCAGGGGGGAGACCCACAGACCTCCGGGCTTAAGCAGATCGTCCATCCGCCCCCGGTACCAGTAGAACCCCTCGTCGTCCACGGAGAACAGATCCCCCGTGACGAACCACTCCCCCTGCAGGACCTGTCGGGTCCTCCGGTGATCCCTCCAGTACCCTGCGAAGATCCCCTCGTTCTTCACCCACAGGATGCCCACGGCTCCCCTGGAGACCTCCCGGCCTTCCTCGTCCATCACTCTCCCCTCAAACCCCGAAAGCAGCACCCCACTGCTGGGGGGTTTGAGTCTGCGGGGGGTATTGGAGAGGTAGATAGCTCCCACCTCCGTGGACCCCACCCCGTCGAAGATGGGAATGCGAAACCGCTCCCACCACCGATCGAACACCGGCTTCGGCAGGGGCTCGCCCGCGGAGACGCAACACCGCAGGAAGGAGAGGGACAGGCGCCGGCCCGTGCGGTGGAGGTGGTCCAAGAGGGCTGCATAAAAGGTGGGAACGCTGTAGAAGACCGTGGGCCGGTGTGCCTCCAGCAGATCCAGCACCGCTCCGGGCTCGGGTCGATCCGGATTCAGCACCACCTGGGCCCCGCACAGGAAGGGGCTGTCCAGGGAGTTGTTGCGGCCGTAGGAGAAGTACAGCTTGGAGGTGGAGTATACCTTGTCCTCAGGTCCGAGTTCCACCACCTCCCGGCAGTGGGGGGGCATGAAGTGCAGGAGGTCGCGGTGCAGGTGCACCACCGCCTTGGGCCGGCCCGTGGTTCCGGAGCTGTACATCCAGAAAGCCATGTCGTCCGGAGCGGTGCAGACGGGTTGTGGCTGCGGTAGAACCCCGCTCAGGAGATCCTCCCACCCGATCTCCGGGCCTACAGGCTCTCCCACCACCACCACGTGCCGCAGGGCGGGAGGGGGATCCTGCAGGCACCGTAGACGGGCTGCCACCGCTTCATCCACCACCGCCACCTTCGCCCGGCTGTGCCGGAGGAAATACGCATACTCAGGGGGGGTCGCGAGGGTGCTGACCAGTACGGGAACCGCTCCGATCTTCAACGCGCCGAAGTAGGCGGCGTAGAACTCGGGGCGATCCGCCAAGCACAGGAGCACCCGGTTCTCAGGCTCCACCCCGAGCCGTCGGAAAGCGAAAGCGGCTCGGTTCGCCTGCTCGAACAGGGTCCGAAACGAGACAGTCCTGTCCGCAAAGTGTAGGGCGGGCCGGTCTCCCCGCCCTTCCTGCACATGCCGGTCCAACAGGAACGCGGCGAGGTTGAATTCCTCGCCGCCCACGTCCCACGCTCTGGGTGCGTCCATCCCCCTCCAACCACACCCATGGCAGCGAGGGGGAGGAATGTCCGTCAATCCTCCGGCTGCACTAAGTTTCCTTCCCCGTACTGCATCAGCTATACTCCCACGAACCGCACCCCGATGTCCTTCTTGCCGTAGCGCTGGTTGAGTTGAAGGATCAGGACCGCGAGGCGCTCCAGGGTGGCGGCCTGCTCGAGTCCTCCCGCATCTAGCCCGCGCAGGCCGATCCTCCGGCTCAACCGGATCACCGTCTCCTTCGCCTCCGGGTCGTCCCCGCAGACCAGGGTGTCCTCCTCCAGGGGGACTTCCAGCCGTTGGAGCCGGTGTGCGGAGAGGGTGTGGAAGGCGGCCACCACCCGGGCTTCCGGCAGGAGACGCTGTGCCTGCTGGGCTGCGGAGCCTGCCGGAGGGATGTCCAGCTCCGGTGGCCGCAGCCGGCGGAGGGGTACGGTGGCGTCCACCACGACCTTTCCACGCACCGCTTCCCGGATGTCCGAAAGGATGGCCTCCTGGGCCGCAAAGGGGATGGTCAGCACCACCACCGTGGCGGCCTCCGCGGCCTCCCGGTTGAGGGCCCCGGAAAGCTGTGCTTCAGGTCGGAGGCTCCGGGCCCGGAGCACCGCATCCTCCGCCCGCTCACGGCTGCGGGACCCGAGGATTACCGCAAGGCCCGCGGTGGCCCACCGGAGCCCGAGCCCGAACCCCTCTTTGCCCGTTCCCCCGATCACCGCGATGATCTCGTTTGCCATCCGTCTCCTCCGCGGCTCAGGATGTAGCGGACGGGATCCCCATCCTGGGTCCGAACCTTCCCCCGCTGCTCCAGGTACACCAGGTGGGCCATGGCCTCTGTGAGGCCGAACCGCTCGTTGTGGGGATCCAGGTCTGCCCCGAAAAGCGCCAGATGCACCTCGTAGGCGGTGCGGGCCCCTCCCCGCAACACGGCCTCCACGGCCTCCAGGCGGGACGCATGGTGGGCCAGCAGTTCCTCGGTGCGCTCCGCACATCCCTCGTAGGGGTCCCCGTGCCCGGGAAGCACCTGCCGCACGGGCAGATCCCGCAGTCCGTGCAGACTGCGGAGGAAATCCGCAAGGGGATCGGGGCCCGCCAGCGGCCACAGTCCGATGTTCGGGGTGATGCGGGGAAGGAGGTGATCCCCCGCGAGGAGCGTGCCCGTGCGTGTCTCGTAGAGGCATACGTGGGCCGGCGCATGCCCGGGGGTGAGGAAGACCTCCCACCGCCCTCCCCCTAGGTTCAGAACCTCCCCCTCGCGCAGGAGGCGGCCCACCCGCGGGGGCTTCGCAGGCTCCCAGACCTTCTGTCCACTCTCCACGGTCTGACGGACCCTTTCCGCGGGCATCCCGGCCCGGAGGAACTGCCGGGCCACTTCCTCCCAGACTTCCGTCCCGGGGCGGTACGCCCAGGTCACCTCCCACTCCCGGGCCTCCATCCACACGGAGCAACCGAACCGCTCCTGCAGCTCCAGGGCCATGCCGAAGTGGTCCGGGTGGGCGTGGGTGATGAGGATCACCCGGGGCCGGGAACCAGTCCGCCGCAGCGCCTCCTGGAGCACGCGTCGTCCTGGAGGGAAGGGATACCCTGTATCCACCAGCACCGCGTCCGCACCGTCTCCCACCAGGTACACGTTGACCCACCGGGTGGGGAAGGGAACCGGGACCCGGAGCCGCCGGACACCCGGAGCGACCTCCTCGAAATGCGGGGCGAAGTCCTCCACGGGGCTAATCCCGGCCGAAGGCGGACTGTCCCGTGATCTGGCGGCCCACGATGAGGGTGTGGACGTCGTAGGTGCCCTCGTAGGTGTCCACGGACTCCAGGTTCGCCGCGTGCCGCATGGCGTGGTACTCCGCGGTGATCCCGTAGGCGCCCAGGATCAGGCGGGCATCCCGGGCCACCTCCAGGGCGGCCCGCACGTTGTGCCGCTTCGCCAGGGACACCTGGGCGTAGTGCATCCGGCCCGCATCCTTGAGCTGCCCCAGCCGGTAGGCCAGCAGCTGGCTCGTGGTGATCTTGGTGAGCATGTCCACGAGCCGTTCCTGGATGATCTGGGTGGCCGCGATGGGCCGCCCGAAGGCGATGCGGCCCTGCGCATAGCTAAGGGCCTCCTCGAAGCAGGCCACCGCGGCACCCACCGCTCCCCACGCGATCCCGTACCGGGCCTGGGTGAGGCAACTCAGGGCCTTGCTGAGCCCCACGCCGCCGGGAAGCGCCAACTCCTCTGGAACCTCCACCTCCTCCAGCACCAGCTCGCTCGTGACCGATGCCCGCATGGAGATCTTCGTGTGGATGTCGTGGGCGGAGAATCCCGGGAGGTCCGTGGGTACGATGAACCCCCGCACGGCATCGGATTCGTCCCTGGCCCACACGATGGCCAGGTGGGCGATGGAGCCGTTGGTGATCCACATCTTGGTACCCGTGATCACCCAGCCGCGGGCGGTGCGGCGGGCCCGGGTGTTCATAGCCGCGGGATCGCTTCCCGCGGTGGGCTCCGTGAGCCCGAAGCACCCGATGAGTTCGCCCCTCGCCAGCTTGGGCAGGTAATGCCGTCGCTGCTCCTCGCTTCCAAAGGCATAGATGGGATACATGACCAGCGAACCCTGCACGCTCACGAAGGAGCGCAGGCCGCTGTCGCCCCGCTCCAATTCCTGCATGATGACCCCGTAGGAAATGCTGTCGAGCCCCGCGCATCCGTACGCCTCGGGCAGGTTGGCGCCCAGCACCCCGAGCTCCGCCAGCCGGGGGACCAGCTCCACGGGGAAGCGTCCCTCCAGCCACCACCGCCCGATGTGCGGCAGCACCTCCCGGTCCACGAACCGCCGCACCGTTTCCCGCACGGATCGCTGGACATCCGTGAGGAGGTCCTCCACCGCGTAGAAGTCCGAAGCCACCCGGTACGCCACCTCTTGCGCCATGGCTCTCTCCTCCTGCGTTCAGTCCCCCGATCCATCCCTCCGCCCGCGCCTGCCCGGCCAGTACCCTAACCACGCCGCCCGCTGCAGCAGGGGTGCGGTGCGGTACCGCTCCTCCCCGTAGTAAGCCCGCAGCCCCTCCAGGATACCCACCAGTGCCCGGATTCCCACCCGCTCCGCCCACGCAAAGGGACCGAAGGGGTGGTTGGCACCTAGCTGCATGGCAGCGTCCACGTCCTCCGGAGTCGCCACGCCCTCCCCGCATGCGAATGCGGCCTCGTTCACCAGGGTCGCCAGAACCCGCGGAAACACCCCACCCGGGGCATCCCCCACCCGGAGCAGGGGAAGCCCCAGGGAAGCCAGGAACGGCGCAGGGTCCACCTGGGTGCCCTCGTGGACGGTCCACTCGAGGACCTTGCGGTCCGCAAGGGGCGGAAGGGTGACGTACCCCGCGAGCCGCTCCGCTCTCTCCACCCACACGGCGCACTCCGCGCTCGCGGCGTTCGCGCACGCCACCAGCAGCACCGCCTTCTCCGGAAGCGCGCCGTCCAGGGCCCGCAGCATTTCCCGCTTGCGGCTCCGGTCCTCCACCTCCGCCTCCCATGCGGCCCGGACCGCAAGCGGCCGCCTGGGAGGATCGGGAACCTCCACCACGTCGTACCCTCGGTCCCGTAGCCTACGCCGTAGCTCCTCCGCCAGCCCCGACTGGCCTGCCACCGCGTAGGGACCGGCATCCGGCTCAGGGAGCGGCAGGGGAGGCGGTGGGGTCTTGTCCGCTTCTTCGTACGCGTAGAACCCGCGGCCCGTCTTGCGCCCCAGCCGCCCCGAGAGGACCATCTCCCGCTGGAGGGGATGCGGCCGGAAGCGGCTTTCGCCGAAGAAGGCGTGGTAAAGGGCTTGGGAGACCGCATATCCCACGTCCACGCCCACCAGGTCCATGAGCTCGAAGGGCCCCATACGGAATCCGCCCGCCTCCCGAAGGGCACGGTCCACGGTGGCCACATCTACAAGGCCTTCCGCTACCATCCGGAGGGCCTCGCCGTAGAAGGGCCGATTCACCCGGTTCACCACGAAGCCCGGGCGATCCCGCACCACGATCGGGGTCTTCCCGAGGTCCCGGGCAAAGGCCACCAGCCGTTCCACGGTCTCCGGTGCGGTCTGCGGAGCCTGGACCACCTCCACCAGGCGCATTACGGGCGCGGGGTTGAAGAAGTGCAGCCCCGCCACCCGCTCCGGATGGGGGGTAGCGGCCGCGATCTCCGCCACCGAGAGGGCGCTGGTGTTGGTGGCAAGGAGAGCAGCGGGGCACACCTCTCCAAGCCGGTGGAACAGGTCCTGTTTCAATCCCAGGTCCTCCGGGGCGGCCTCGATCACCAGGTCGCACGGGCTCAGGGCCTCCAGGATCTCCGTGGGGGTGATCCGGCCCAGGGTTTGCGCGGGCGCGTCCTGCCCGAGCCGCCCCCGTTCCACCGCCCGCTCCAGCTCCCGGCGGATGCGCTCCAGGGCCCGCGGCAGAGCCTGCGGAATCGCATCGTACAGCACCACCCGGAAGCCCGCCAGGGCGCACACCTGCGCGATCCCCGATCCCATGGTTCCGGCCCCACACACGCCCACCGTTTGAACCCCGTGGGTCATCCGGCCTACCTTCCGTGAAAGACGGGTTTGCGCTTCTCCAGGAACGCCCGCACGCCCTCCTCCCGATCCTCCGTGCCGAACACGAGGGCACTCAATCGCCGCTCGTATTCCAGCCCCACCTCCACCGTGGTGTCCATGGACCGGAGGATGGCCTCCTTCGCGAGCCGCACCGCGATCGGGGCTTTCGAGGCGATCTCGCGCGCCAGGGCAATCGCCTCCTCCAGGTAGCGCTCCACAGGGGCCACCCGGTTTACCAGGCCCCACGCGTGGGCCTCCTGCGCGGTGATGGGTCGGCCCGTGAGGATCATCTCCATGGCCCGGTGCTTGCCCACTAGGCGCGGCAGCCGCTGGGTACCCCCGGCGCCGGGGATGATGCCGATATTAACCTCTGGTTGCCCGAACCGGGCAGTCTCGGAAGCCACGATGAGGTCGCACAGCATGGCGAGCTCGCACCCGCCCCCCAAACAGTACCCGCTCACCGCGGCCACGAGGGGTTTCGGGAACCGCCGGATCCGCTCCCAAGCCAGGGGCCGATGCCCGCCGAGCATCTTCAGGGCCGTCATGTCCCGGAACTCCTGGATGTCCGCGCCTGCGGCGAAGGCCCGGTCGTTCCCCGTGATCACCACCACCCGGATCTCCGGATCTGCCTCGAAGTCGTCCAAGGCCCGCACCAGTTCGTCCAGCAGCTGCGTCCTCAGCGCGTTCAGCTTCTCGGGACGGTTCAGCCGGATGAGCCCTACATGCGCCTCCGGGATCTCCACCAGGATGTCCTCGTACGGCATGTTCACCTCCTCCTTCAGGTTCACCCCAACCTTACGACATCCACGGCCACAGACGCCTACGGGCGTCTTCACCAAAAATCTGCTTCACTCGGAGGAGCAAACAATTTTTCGCGTATCTTTCAGCATCCGCCGGATCTCCCGCGCGGCCCGCTCGGGATCCTGCGCCCGCAGGATGGCCCCTCGCACGGCCACGCCCCACGCCCCCGCCTCCATGGCCTCCGGGACCTGCTCCGCTCCGATGCCGCCGATGGCGAGTACGGGAATCCCTCCGGCCGCCCGCACCACCTGCCCCAGCCCCCGCGGCCCAAGGGGAGAGCCGCCGGGTTTGGAATCCGTGGGGTACACGGGGCCCGCGATCAGGTAATCGGGGCGCTCCCGGCTCGCGCGCACCGCTGCCTCCGGCGAGTGCACGGATCGTCCCCAGAGGGGCCAGTTCCCCCCTGGGGATGGGCTTCCTTCGGGAAGGTGCAGTCCCACTCCCAGGCGACGCGCAAGGTGGGGCCGATCGTTGAGGAGGAGGATCACTCCCTCCCCCACTGCCTCCCGGATGCGCTGGACGAGCTCCTCCAGCGCCTCGTCCCCAAGATCCTTTTCCCGCACCTGGACCGCCTCCACCCCGCCCCGCACCGCTGCCTGGATCACCCTCACGAGATCCTTCTCCCCTACCAGGTGCCGGTCCGTGACGAGGAGGAAGCGTGGGACGGATTTCACGGATTCTGTCCGGCTCGCAGCACGGGCTCCAGGATGCGGCCCGTCATGGGGCTCGTGGGCTCCGCGAGGAACTTCGCGGGCATGCGACCCGCGAGATACGCCATCCGACCTGCGATGGCCGCGTGTCGGATGGCCCGGGCCATGCGTACGGGATCCCGGGCCCGGGCCACCGCGGAGTTCAGCAGCACCCCATCACATCCCAGCTCGAAGGCGATGGCCACGTCCGAAGCGGTGCCCACGCCCGCGTCCACGATCACGGGAACCCGCACGGTCTGTCGGATGAGGAGAATGTTGTGGGGGTTGCGAATGCCGAGTCCGCTCCCGATCGGGGCCGCCAGGGGCATCACCGCCGCGCACCCCAGGTCCTCCAGCTTGCGGGCGGTGATGGGATCGTCGTTGGTGTACGGGAGGACCTTAAACCCCTCCCGCACCAGGATCCGGGCAGCCTCCAATAGCCCTTCCACATCCGGCAACAGGGTCTCCTCGTCTGCGATCACTTCCAGCTTGACGAGGTCCGTGCCCAGGGCCTCCCGCGCGAGCTGCGCGGTGAGCACCGCCTCCCGCGCCGTGTGGCAACCCGCGGTGTTGGGCAGAATGCGGTAGCCCTCCTCCTGGAGGATCCGGTACAGGTTCTCGGGTCCCTCCCCGAACCCCACCCTGCGGATGGCCACCGTTACCATCTCCGTGCCCGTGGCCCGCAGGGCGTCCAGCATCACCTGCAGGTTGGGATAGCGGGCGGTTCCCAGAATCAACCGGGAACGCAGACGGATGCCCGCCAACTCCCAACCGTCCTCCTCCGAACCGCCGGCCACGGGCCGCACGATCTCCACCTCGTCTCCTGCTCGCAGCACGTACGTCGCCCATTGCGCCCGTGGGATCACCTGGGCGTTCACCGCGATGGCGACCCCCTCGGGACGCACCCCCAGTTCCTCCAGGAGGCCCAACAGGCCGTTCTCCGGGAGGGGCCGACGCTCCCCGTTCACCACGATCCACCCGCGCTCGCTCACCCTCTCGCCTCCTCAAGTCCCCAGCTTAGCACACCTGCGCCTACCGGATCGGAACCGGGTACAATGGGGCACCGGAGGGAGACGGGGTGCCGCTCCCGAGGCTGAGACCCGTGGAGTTCTTTCCGGTGCGCGTCCACGGCCGGGAGATGATCGGGGTGCGGGACCCGGAGGGCATTGTGGAGGACGCGGTGCTTCTCCCGCCCGCGGTAGCGCTGGTGGCGTCCCTGCTGGACGGGAACCGGGATGTGGTGGATGTGCAGACGGAGTACGCGCGCCGTTCCGGCGGGGAGATCCTGTTCCGTGAGGAGCTGGAGCGCATCGTGGCGGAGCTGGATCGGGCAGGGCTGCTGCTCACGGAGTCCTTCGAGGCCCGGAGGCGAGACCAACTGGAGGCCTACCGGCGATCGGAGGTACGCCCTCCTTACCTCGCGGGCCGCTCGTACCCCGCGGAAGCGGAACCCCTCCGGGCGATGCTCCGCCGACACCTGGAGGCGGTGCGCCCCGCGGAACTGGAGGGGATCCGGCCGCGGGGCATCATCGCCCCCCACATCGACTTCCACCGGGGCGGGTGGTGCTACGGGTGGGCATACGCGGCCCTCCGCCAGAGCCCCGCCCGCACGTTCCTCCTCCTCGGCGTGGCCCACGCGGCTCCGCCCGCGCCGTTTGTGCTTACGACCAAGGCCTTCCAGACGCCGCTCGGTGTGGTCCCCGTGGACTCCGCCTTCGTGGAGGCCCTACAGGCCCGGACCGAGGATCTGACGGAGCACGAGCTGGTGCACCGCACCGAGCACTCCCTGGAGTTCCAGGTGCTCTTCCTGCAGGTGGCCCTGGAGGGCCGTGCGTTTTCCATCGTTCCCCTCCTCTGCTCCGGGTTCGAGCAGTGGTGTGGCCCGGGCTCCCCCCGGGAGGTGCCGGAGATCGAGCAGGTCATCCGGGCCCTGCGGGACCTGACCGTAGATCGGAAGGATGTGGGGGTGGTGGTGGGGGTGGACCTGAGCCACGTGGGTCCCCGGTTCGGGGACCCGGACCCTCCGGACGCCCGCCTTGCCTCCCGCACCTCCCTGCGGGATCGGGTGGTCCTGGAGGCCATCGTACGGGGAGACCCGGAGGCCTTCTGGCGGGAGGGGATGGCGGACGGGAACCGGCAGCGCATCGACGCGCTTTCCGCGGTGTACACCGCCCTGCGGGTGCTGGAGCCCGCGCGTGGGAGGCTCCTGCGTTACGGACAGGCCCCGGATCCCGCAGGCGGCATTGTCTCCTTCGCGAGTCTCGCCCTAGGGTAGGAGGCCGCGGACCACCACCACGTGCACCACTCCGGGGCCGTGCACCCCCGGGGTGAGGGTCTGCTCGATGTCCGCGGTACGGCTCGGCCCGGTGATGAACGTGAGGGCAGCGGGAACGTCGTCCAGGCGGTCGAAGAGGGCGTCGAGATCCGTGAGGATGCGGTCCTCTCCGAGAACCGCGACGTGCACGGGCGGGAGAAGCGAGAGGAGACGCTCCTGAGCAGGACCCGAAAGCAGCACAAGGCTTCCGGTCTCCGCAAGCCCCCAGTCCGCGGCTGTCACGCCCGCGTCCGCATCCCGGGCCACCTCCACTCCTCCCACGGCAAACCCCACCGCCCGCAGTGGGGGGATGAGAGCCTGGACGTTCCCCGCCACCCCTACCCGCCTTACGCCCGTAGCCCGCAGGATCTCCGCCACGGTTTGCACGAGCTCCCCTCCGGAACTCCGGTGGACCCGAACGCCCACCGCCTCCGCTTCCCGCACAAACCGCCCCACGAGATCCCCCTCCACCTCCGCCCGGTAGCGGGCGGAGGTGGGCAAAGGACCTTCGGGCGGGCGGGGAACCTCCGGAGCCCCCCGCAGGGCCTGGCGGATGCGGCTCAGGATCGCCGATCGGGCTTCCGCCACTTCCTCCACCGCTCCCGGAAAGTTCTGGAGGCTGGAGGCGGGAAGTCGCGCGCGTGGGTCCATGCCTGGCGCAAGCCCCCAAGAGCCCGGATGGGCCGATCCCCCCACACCCGCCACACGGCCCGCGCGAGCCTGGACCCCAGCCGGTAACGCCCGGGGGATCGGAGGACCCACCCCAGCGTCCGCATGGCCAAGCGCTCCGCCAGCCCCACCCCGCCGGAGGATACCACCCGGGCCCGCAGGTGTACCAGCATCCGGGGGATGTCGATCCGCACCGGACACACCTCCCGGCACGCCCCACAGAGTGTGGAGGCGTATGGGAGCTCGGGAGCCCGGGAGATCCCCACCAGCTGCGGGGTGAGCACGGCCCCGATGGGCCCTCCGTACACCCAACCGTAGGTGTGCCCGCCCACCCGCTCGTACACGGGGCAGGCATTCAGGCAGGCTCCGCACCGCAGGCACTGCAGGACCTCCCGCAGGTCCGGGTCCGCGAGCACCGCGGTGCGGCGGTTGTCCACCAGCACCAGGTGGAACTCGCCGGGGCCGTCCGCCTCCGTGGGCCGTCGCGGGCCGCTGATCACGGAGATGTAGCTGCTCAGCTTCTGGCCCGTGGCGCTGCGCACCAGCAGCGGCAAGAACACCGCCAGATCCCGCAGGCGCGGGATCACCTTTTCGATGCCCGCCACCGCGATGTGGACCCGGGGGAGGGTGGTCACCATCCGCGCGTTCCCCTCGTTCTCCACCAGCACCACGCTCCCGGTCTCCGCCACGAGGAAGTTGGCACCCGTAATCCCCACATCCGCGGTGAGGAAGACCTGCCGTAGGTGGGCCCGCGCGGCCCGGGTGAGGACCTCCACGGGCGCATGGGCGGGAGTCCCCAGGTGCCGGCTGAACAGCTCCGCCACATCCTCCCGTCGTTTGTGGATGATGGGGGCAATGAGGTGGGAGGGGCGGTCCTCATCCAGCTGCACCACGAACTCGCCCAGGTCGGTCTCCACCACGCGAATTCCAGCCTGCATCAGGGCCCGGTTCAGCCCGATCTCCTCCGTGAGCATGGATTTGCTCTTCACCGCGGTACGGGCACCCGCGCTCCGGCAGATCTCCACCACCACCGCGCACGCCTCCGGTGCGTCCCGGGCCCAGTGCACTACTCCACCTCGGGCCTGCACTTGCGCTTCCAGCTGCTCCAGGTAGCGGTCCAGGTGGAGGAGGGTGTGCATCTTGATCTGCTTGGCCCGGTCCCGGAGCGCTTCGAAGTGCGGCAACTCCTGAGTGGCCCGGGTCCACTTCCCCCGCAGGTCCTCCGTGGCCCGACGCAGCGCCTCCCGCAGTCGCACGTCCTGCAGGGCCCGTACGCTGCACTCCCGAAACCGGATGCGCCCGCTCACGGTTCCCTCGCGTTCAGGAGTTCCGCTAGGTGCAGGGTCCGAATGGGGCTCCTGCGCCGCTGAAGGGCCCCGCGGAGGTGCATCAGGCACCCCATGTCCGTGCCCACCACCGCCTCCGCCCCGGTCGCCTCGAGGTCCGCCAGCTTGTCCAGCAGCATGGCTTCGGATATGGGCGCGAACTTCACGGAGAAGATCCCGCCGAACCCACAGCAGGCCTCCGCCCGCGGCAGCGGCACGTACTCCGCTCCCTCTACGCTCCGGACGAGCTGCTCCGCACACGCCGCCGCTCCGAGCCCCCGCAGGAGGTGGCAGGAGGGGTGGTAGGTCAGGCGGACCCGGAACCGCGCTCCGAGTCGGGTTATCCCCAGCACCCGCACCAGGAACTCGCTGAGCTCATAGGTGCGGTGCGCCACCTCCCGCGCCTGGGCCTCCAGGGATGTGTGCTGGAGGAGGTACGGGTAGAACTCCCGGACGAACGCCACACAGCTCCCGCTGGGGGACACCACGGCTTCATAGGGCGCGAAGACCTCCACAAACCGGCGGGCGAGTTCGAGGGCCTCCCCGGGGAACCCATCGTTGAGCAGCACCTGGCCGCAACACGTCTGGGCCTCCGGAAACGTAACCCGCACCCCCGCCCGCTCCAGAACCTCCACCGCAGCCTCCCCCACCTCCGGGAAGAACTGATCCACCAGACACGTCACGAACAGGGCCACACCGGTAGGTCTTCTAAGAGGCTGGATCTGAGCCATCGGATGGCACCTGAGAACACCCTAAACCTGGTGGAGGCGGCGGGAATCGAACCCGCGTCCGAGGTGGGCGAGGGCAGAGCGTCTACGAGCGTAGCCTGCGTTTTCCTCTCACGCCCGAAGGCTCCCGCAGGCGGGATCCTCCGAGCGCCAGCCCCGACCTTCTTAGCTGCGCCGCCGGGGGCAGGGCGGCACAACGCAGCCGACTCATGACGCCCCATCCCGGCCCGTCGGCCCTGCCGGGGGGACGGCCGCGGGGATTAAGCCGCGGCGGCGAGAGCAGGTTGCGTGACGCGTATTGCGTCGCCCAGGTTTTTGACGAGGACCCTGGGACCTCGGCTCGCAGCCCTGCTTCTTCCCACCCCGTCGAGCCCATTCGCCCCCAACGGAGGGAAACCACCGCAGGACCGCCTGCGCTTCCCTCGCGGTGCCATTGTACCATGGGGAGAGCGACCGAGGGAAATGCGATCCAGGGATGGTCCAGGAGCGGACTCCCATCGATCGGCTGCGGGATGACGTCCGGCTGCTCGGGACGATCCTGGGGCAGGTGCTCACTGAACAGGGGGGATCCTCCCTGTTCGACCTCGTGGAGGGGATCCGGCGACTGGCCATCGAACTGCGCACCGCCTACTCCGAGGAGAAGGAGCGGCTCCTCCGGGCCACCGTGGAGAGCCTGGACCCAGGTAGCGCCCTCCAGGTGGTGCGGGCCTTCACCGTGTACTTCCACCTCATCAACCTCGCGGAACAGAACCACCGGCTGCGCAGACTGCGGGAACAGGAGCAGGAGATCTCCCCTGCGCCCCGCCGGGAGTCCGTGGGTGCCGCGGTGGCGGAGCTCACCTCCCGAGGAATTCCCCGGGAGCGTATCCGGGAGGCGTTCGCCTCCCTGGAGCTGCGCCCCGTGTTCACCGCCCACCCCACGGAGGTGCGCCGACGCGCGGTGCTCCGGCATCTCCAGCACATCGCGGAGTGCATCGCACAGCTGGAGGAGACGCGCCTCTCCCCCACGGACCGCGGACGGGTGCTTGAGGCCCTCCGCGCGGAGACCACGGTCCTGTGGCAGACGGACGAGGTGCGCACCCTCCGTCCACACCCGCTCGAGGAGGTCCAGACGGGGCTGTACTACTTCGCGCACAGCGTCTACCGGGCGGTGCCCATCCTGTACCGGGACCTCGCAGAAGCTCTGGAGGCTCACGGGATTCCAGGCCCCCCACCCTGGCCCGTGCTCCATTTCGGATCCTGGATGGGCGGGGATCGGGACGGAAATCCCCACGTGGATGCACAGACCACGGCCCGCACGCTGGAGCTGCACCGCTCCCTCATCCTCCACTGCTACCGGGAGGAGGCGGAAGCCCTGCGGGACGAGCTCACCCCCTCCACCCGCCGGGTGGGGATCTCGGAAGCCCTGCGGGCCTCTTTAGAAGCGGACCTGAAGCGGTTCCCGGAGCTTGCGGAGGTGCAGCGACGGTACCCGGACGAGCCCTACCGGCAAAAGATGGGGTGCGTCGCAGAACGTCTCCACCGTACCTACGAGGATCCCCGAAGCCCCCTTGCCTACCGGGATCCGGAGGAACTCCTCGAAGACCTCCGGTGCGTCCAGCACAGCCTCGAGGCCCACGGAGGCGGACGCATCGCCCGGGGGCGGCTCGCGGACTTCCTCGCGCGGGTCCAGACCTTCGGGTTCCACCTGGCGAAACTGGATCTGCGGCAGGAGAGCGGGGTGCATGGGCGGCTGGTGGCCCAGATACTGCGGCAGGCGGGCGTGGTAGAGGATTACGAGGGCCTGCCAGAGGGGGAAAAGGTGGCGCTGCTGGTGCAGCTGCTCTCCGGTCCCCTCCTGGCCCCGGGGCACCTGGTGATCGCCACCGAGCCGGAGCGGAGCACCTGGGAGGTGTTCCAGCGGCTGGGAGACTGGCAGGACCGCTATGGGCCGGAGGCGTGCGACGCGTACATCATCAGCCTCACCGCGGGCCCCAGCGACGTCCTCGAGGTCTTGTTCCTGGCCAGGGAGGCGGGGCTCGTGGGGTACGATCCGGAAGGCCGTGCCACCAGCCGGCTGGACATCGTCCCCCTCTTCGAGCGGATCGCGGAGCTGCGGGCGTGCGGGCAGATCCTGGAAACGCTCCTCCAGTTCCCCTGCTATCGGGCCCAGGTGCGGGCCCGGGGGGATCTCCAGGAGATCATGCTGGGGTATTCCGACAGCAACAAGGACGGGGGGTACCTGGCGGCGGAGTGGGCCCTGTACCGGGCGCAGCGGGTGCTGCCCGGGGTGTGCCGACGGTACGGGTGCGAGGTACGGCTTTTCCACGGCCGGGGCGGGGCCATCGGCCGGGGAGGGGGGCCCGCGGAGCGGGCCATCCTTGCCATGCCCCCGGAGGCACTCAACGGCAGGCTGAAGCTCACAGAGCAGGGAGAGGTCCTCTTCGCCCGCTATGCCAACCCCCTCATCGCCCGCCGCCACCTGGAGCAGCTCCTCCACGCCCTCCTGCGGGCGCACCTCCTGGGCTCCGGGACGCGGGATCCCGAGCGGCTAGAGCGGTGGGAGGCGGTGATGGAGGAGCTGGCCGAGGTGGCCCTGCACGCCTACCGGTCCCTGGTGTACGAAACCCCGGGGTTTGCACGGTATTTCTTTGAGGCCACGCCCATCGAGGAGATCGGTCGGCTCCACACGGCCTCGCGTCCTCCAAGCCGCCGGGACGCCCGGCGCATCGAGGACCTGCGGGCCATCCCCTGGGTCTTCAGCTGGACCCAGACTCGGACGAACCTCCCCGGATGGTACGGGCTCGGAAGCGCCCTCGCGGGCTTCGCGGACCGCTCTCCCGCGCACCTCGCCGAGCTCCAGGAGATGTACCGAGGGTGGCCCTTTTTCCGGAGCGTGCTCGATAACGCACAGATCAGCCTGGGGACCGCGGACCTTCGCATCGCGCGTCTGTACGCGGAGAACGTCACGGACCGGCGACTCGGGGAGGAGATCTTCCACCGCATCCGGGCGGAGTACGAGCGGTCCGTGGAGGCCGTACTCCGGATCACCGGGCAGCGCCGGTTGCTGGACAACGCGCCCACCCTGCAGCGCCTGGTGGCCCTCCGGAACCCCTACGTGGACCCCATGCACTACATCCAGGCGCACCTGCTCCGAAGTCTGCGCCAGGCCCTGGAGAGTGGGGACATCGAGCGGGCGGAACAGTGGCGGTGGATCGTGCTCCACGCCATCAACGGCATCGCGGCGGGAATCCAGACCACGGGATAGCGCTTACCGGCGCCCCCGCAGGGCCCGGGCGATCTCCCGCTCCGCCTCCCGCCGGGCGATCTCCGCCCGGCGATCCACGAGCCGCTTGCCTCGCGCCAGACCCAGCTCCACCTTCGCGTAGCCCCGCTCGTTGAAGTACACCCGGAGGGGAATGAGGGTGTACCCCCGCTGTTGGACCTTGCCCACCAGGCGCCGCAGCTCGCTTCGGTGCAGCAGGAGCTTGCGGGGCCGGGTGGGATCGTGGCCGAAGGGACCGGCCTTCTCGTAGGGACTGATGTGCATGTTCACCAGCCACGCCTCCCCGCCCTGAAACCGGGCATAGGCATCCTGCAGGGAGACCCGGCCTGCCCGCAGGGCCTTCACCTCACTCCCGGTGAGCACGAGCCCGGCTTCGTAGGTCTCCTCGATGTGGTACTCGTGGCGGGCCCGGCGGTTGGTTGCTACCGTGCGTTCAGACACAGCCCCTCTCCCGTGGGCGTACGAAGAGGGCTCGGGCGGAGCACACGCGCTCCCCTTCCCGGAGAATCTCCCCCCGTGCCGCCACCACCCGGGGACCCTCCTCCTCAAGCCACCCCCGCACGCACAGGATGTCCCCGGGATGGGCGGGTGCGTGGAAGCGCAGCTCCATGCGGGCGGTGAGGGCGTAGTGCCCTCGGCGGTACAGCAGGTTGGCCATGACATCGTCCAGCACCGCGGCCAGGATGCCGCCGTGCACGATGCCCTCGTAGCCCACGTGCAGGTCCGTGGGCCGAAACGCCGCGGTGAGCACCCCATCCTGCTCCGTAAAGGAGAGCCGCAGGCCGATGGGGTTCAGGGGACCGCACACGAAGCATCGATCCGCACGCATCCCTACCCCTCCCCGCTCCTCAGCCCGCGCACGAAGGTCCCTGACAGCCCGCCCGTCTTGCGTTCCAGCCACACATCCGTGATGACCATCTCCCGGTCCAGGGCCTTGCACATGTCGTAGATGGCAAGCGCCGCTCCCATCACGGCCACCAGCGCCTCCATCTCCACCCCCGTGCGGGCCACGGCCCGGGCCGTGGCCCGGATCTCCACGCACGACCGTGCCTCGTCCAGCTGGAAGGAGAGCTCCACCCCCGCGAGTGGGATGGCGTGGCAGAGGGGTATCAGTTCCCAGGTGCGCTTCGCCGCCTGGATCCCTGCCAGCTGCGCCACCGCGAGCACGTCCCCCTTCGCCACGGTCCCCTCCCGGATGCGGCGCAGGGTTTCCGGACGCATGCGGATCTCCCCCCGGGCCGTGGCCTCCCGCAGGGTCTCGGGTTTCTCCGCCACGTCCACCATCCGGGGCCTGCCCGCGGCGTCCAAGTGGGTCAGCTCTTCCACGTCCCGCTCCTAATCCAAGAGTCGCACCCGCACCACGCTCCCCTGGGGGAGCGTGGCCCCGCGCGGCACCCGCACGTATCCATCCGCCCGGGTCAGGGTGGTGATCATCCCAGAAAGCCCCCGGATGGGTTCCGCGACGAGCTCCCCGTTCTCCCACCGCACGGCCACCCGCACGAACTCATCCCGCTCCCGGGGCGCCCGGAGGGCCTCGTGCAGGCGCG
The DNA here is from genome assembly GCA_025059775.1 of Armatimonadota bacterium. Lineage (NCBI taxonomy): Bacteria > Bacillati > Armatimonadota > Armatimonadota bacterium. The sequence continues at coordinate 67,784 of JANXCW010000005.1, read as the reverse complement.
CGGGCACCTCCCGCGGGCCCCGGAGATCCGGACGCAGCCCCAGCATGGCTTCCAGCGCAGGACGCACGAACACCTGGAAGGCCACCTGAGCGGAAACCGGATGGCCCGGCAGTCCCACTACCGCCCGTCCCCGGCATACCGCCAAGAGGGTGGGTTTTCCAGGCTTGATGGCCACCCCGTGTACCAGGATTCCGGGCGCTCCCAGCCGCGGGATCACGGAAGCCAGGACGTCGCGGGCACCCACGGAGCTCCCCCCGGAGACGAGCACCACCTCGCTCGTACGCAGGGCATCCTGGAGGGCTGCCCCGATCGCCTCCTCCTCATCGGGAAGGATCCTTCCCGGAAGCGGGACACCGCCCAGCCGGGCCACCAGCCCGGTCAAAGCGTAGGTGTTCATATCCCGCACCTGCCCCGGACGCGGGAGGTGATCCGGGGGCACCACCTCATCCCCTGTGCTGAAGATCGCCACCCGAGGCGCAAGCCACACGGGCACCTCCACGATCCCCAGACCCGCGAGAAGCGCGAGCTCCTGGGGCCGGAGCCGGGTGCCCGCGGGGACCACCACCTCTCCCCGCCGGACGTCCTGGCCCTGCCGGATCACATTCTCCCCACTCGCCACGGGGCGCAGGACCTCTACCTGATCGGCCGCTAGCCGGCAGTGCTCCTGCATCACCACCGCGTCCGCCCCTCCCGGCAACATCCCGCCCGTGGGGATCCGGGCGGCCTCCCGCGGCCCGATCTCGAAAGTCACCACCTCGCCCATGCGGACCTCCCCCACCACCCGCAGGTGGGCGGGATGATCCTCTGTAGCCTCCTCCACGTCCCCGGCCCGGACCGCGAATCCGTCCACCGTGGACCGGTCGAAGGGCGGGAGGTCCTGGGTCGCCGCGAGATCTGTGGCCACCACTCGGTCCAGGGACTGCTCCAGGGGCACCACTTCCCTCCCCCGCGGTTGAGGACGCAGGGTCTCTAGGAACCGTTCCAGGGCCTCCTCGACCGTGACGAGCTGCGTGAACGTCCGCATCTCTCCTCCCTAGCGGGTGGGCGTGGGGGAAGGGGAAGGGGAGAGGAGGGTGATGGGCACGATCTCCGAGGGCTCCCCTGCCCGCCGGACGATCTGCCAAGCACGCCGCTGGGGGTCGTAGCGCACCTTGTCCCCCACCTGTACGGTGACGAAGAAGGAGTACGGAACCGAGTAGGGCTTGCGGTCCACCACGATGACGTAGTGGGGAGGCTCCTCGTACTTCTCGTCTACCCACCCCAGCACCACCTTCCCCTGCTCCTCGCAGGAGGGGAGAACCTGGGCGAAGACCGTCGCCGCCACCACGACTCCCACGATCGCCTTGAGTCCCATACCACCTCCTCCAGCAGAAGGGTCCCCTACAAGCCTACTACGTCCTCCCCGAGCCGCCCACCCGTCCGGCCCGTGGTCGCTTCCCCACCGTGCTATGCTGGGCATAGGACCGCGTGACACGGGCGTGACGAACCCGTGCCTTCGTGAGACGGGATGGCCTCCAGGATCCTGGTGGTGGACGACGAGCCCCACATCGTGGAGCTCGTCCGGTACAACCTCGAGCAGGAGGGGTTCGAGGTTCAGGCGGCCTACGATGGCCAGGAGGCCCTCCAGCTCGCCCGCGCGGATCCTCCGGACCTTCTCATCCTGGATCTCATGCTCCCCTACGTGGATGGGCTGGAGGTCTGCCGCATCCTGCGACGGGAGAGCACGGTACCCATCCTGGTCCTCACCGCAAAGGACGCGGAGATGGATCGGGTGGTGGGACTGGAGTCCGGAGCAGACGACTACGTCACCAAGCCCTTTAGCCCCCGGGAACTGGTGGCCCGGGTACGGGCCATCCTCCGGCGCACGCGGCCGGATCCCGCGCTTCCGAAGCTCTCCCCACCCCTCGTGGCCGGGGACTTGGTACTGGATCCCAACACCCGGGAGGTCACCCTCCGGGGACGGCCCGTGGAGCTTACCACGAAGGAGTTCGAGCTGCTGCGCCTCATGATGGCCCACCCGAACCGGGTGTTCAGCCGAGATGCGCTCCTGGAGCACATCTGGGGCTACGACTACTTCGGGAGCAGCCGAACCGTGGACATGCACATCAGCCGCCTGCGGGATAAAATCGAGGACGATCCCGCCTCCCCCACCTATATCGTCACCGTGCGGGGAGTAGGGTACAAGTTCCGGCCGCCGGAGGGGGGAGTGCGCCGGGCCCGAAAGGGCACCCGATGAGCCTGCGCGGCCGTCTGCTGCTCAGCTACCTCGTGGTGGTGGTGGTGGCGCTCCTGAGCGCGGGGGCCTACGTGGTCCGGGCGGTGGAGCGCCGGTACACGGACAGCTACACCTACGCCCTCCAGGTGCAGGCCCGGCTTGTGGCGGAAGGCATCCGCCCACAGCTCCGGGCAGGCGCGGACTTTCGGGTGGTGGAGGAGCGGGCCCAGCAGTTCACCTGGCGGCGGGGAGTGTATATCGGAGTCCGGGATCCCTCCGGTCGAAAGCCGCACCTCGGTCCTTCCCAACCCCCTCCGCCCCGGGAGGTCCTGGACGCCCTGCGGCGGAGGGAGCCCACCTCGGGCCAGCGGTGGGATCCCTCCGCCGGGGAGGTCCGCCTCTTCGCCGCCTATCCCGTGGTGGAGCAGGACCGGGTGCTGGGGGTGGTGCATGTCTCCGCGCCGCGGCGGTGGGTGGACCGGCAACTCCTGCCCATTTGGTGGGCTTTTGCCACCGCGGGCGCGCTGGCCCTGTTCGTGAGCGGTTTCTTTGGGTTCCGGATCGCCCGGAGCATCGCTCGGCCCCTCAAGGAGCTGGAGCGGGCCGCGGAAGCCCTAAGCCGGGGGGAGTACACCCGCACCGTGCCCGCCACGGACCGGGATGAGGTGGGGCGACTGGGGCTGGCCTTCAACCGGCTGGGACAGCGGCTCCGGCAAACCATCGAGGACATCCGCGCGGAGCGTAACCGCCTGGAGGCGGTCTTGGCAGCCATCCGGGATGCGGTGGTGGCCATCGGCCCCCGGGGGGAGATCCAGCTCTACAACCGCGCCGCGGAGGAGCTACTGGGACTGCGTCCGGAGGCCCTGGGCCGGCCCGTGGAGGAGGTCCTAGGCGGCTCTCCCCTCGCGGTCATGCTCAGGGAGGCCGCGGTCGGGAGGGTGCTCAGCGAGGAGCTGGTCCTCCCCGGACAGGGGAGCCGGGTGGCAGAGGTCAGCACGAGCCCCATCCGGGGCGGGGCGGGGCAGTTTGAGGGAGCGGTGGCGGTGGTGCGGGACGTCACGGAGCTGCGGCGCACGGAGCGGATGCGCCGGGAGCTCATCGCCAACGTGAGTCACGAGCTCCGCACCCCCCTCACCAGCATCAAGGGATTTGCGGAGACCCTGCTGGCCGGGGCCCTGCACGATGCGAGGCACGCCCGGAAGTTCCTGGAGATCATCGAGCTTGAGGCGAACCGACTCATGAAGCTGGTGGACGACCTGCTGGAGCTCTCTCGGCTCGAGACCAAAGGCGTCACGTTCGAGCTGCGGCCCGTGGACCTGGACAGGGTCTGCCGGGGAGTCGTGGAGCGGACCCTGCCCCGGGCAGAGGAGGCGGGGATCCAGATGTGCTATACGGGGGAGGGTCCGCTCATGGTGCTGGCAGACCCCGACCGGGTGGAGCAGATCCTCACGAACCTGGTGGACAACGCGCTGAAGTTCACCCCCGAGGGGGGCGAGATCCGCGTGCAGGCCCGGCGGGAGGGCGCGGAGGGAGTGGTCACCGTGCAGGACACGGGCCGGGGCATTCCCCCAGACGACCTCCCGCACATCTTCGAGCGGTTTTACCGGGCGGAGCGCTCCCGCACCCGGCGGGAAGGAGGGTCGGGGCTCGGGCTTGCCATCGCCAAGCACCTGGTGGAAATGCAGGGCGGCCGCATCTGGGCCACCAGCCAGCCCGAACAGGGGAGTGCCTTTTGCTTCTCGTTGCCCCTGGTGCCGGAGGACGCCCCGGAGGGGCGCCCTCACCTCCCTAACCGCGAATGCGTTGACACCCCGGATACCCCTTCCTAGAATCGGAGTGCGGGGGCCGTTAGCTCAGGTGGTCAGAGCGCAGTCCTGATAAGACTGAGGTCGGTGGTTCGAGTCCACCACGGCCCACCAACGCCTCCATTGCACAAGGCTCCCAGCGGTTGCCAAAACTCCCTGACCGGCTCTTCGCAGCGGCCTGCACAGAGACGTGGCCGCCCGCTAGAAGGGGTCTCGATCCGATCGCCCGGACCGGCTGCCCGCTCTGGCTGGAGGTTACACGAATCTGGTGGAAGCGTTAGTATGGGATTACGGACGGAGGCGCTTTAGAGGGCTGAAAAAGGGCAAGGGCACGGAATCGGAGAACCGGGTTGGAAGGCGAGGGAGATGGACCGAGGCGAACCCGTTGACCTGTCATGAGGCCAGCTCGGGAGGGAGGTTAGATGGCAGATCTCGTGCGCGCGGCGGTACTGGTAAGCCCTGGGGCGCTTGAGATCCGCAGATTTCCCCGTCCGAAGATCGGGCCGGACGAGGGGCTTCTGCGAATCGAGCGCTGTGGCATCTGCGGCAGCGACGTGGAGATGATCCGTGGGGAACACCAACGCCCCCCCTGCATCCCCGGGCATGAGGTGCTCGGTATCGTCGAGGAGGTGGGCGAGCGCGCGGCCCAGCGCTGGGGGGTGCAGGTCGGTGACCGGGTCGCGGTGGAGATCATCGTCCCCTGCCGTTTCTGCGAGCTGTGCCTCACGGGACGCTATATGTTCTGCCGGAACCGGCCGGGCAGCTACGGAGGCAACACCCCGATCACACGGGAGCCGCCGCTGTGGGGAGGGTACGCGGAGTACCTGTACCTGCACCCAAACGCAATCCTCCACAAAGTTGATCGGACCCTGCCCGCGGACGTTGCGGTCATGTTCAACCCATTGGGCGCGGGAGTACGCTGGGTGCTCCACTTAGGTGGCGTCACGGCGGGCGATACGGTATTGATCCTGGGTCCGGGACAGAGAGGGTTGATGTCCGTCATCGCGGCGAAGATGGCTGGTGCCGGCACCATCATCGTGACGGGGCTGGCGCGGGACGCCCATAAGCTGGAACTCGCAAAGGAGCTGGGCGCTGATTACGTGATCAATGTGGAGACAGAGGATACCGTCGAGCGTGTGCGCGAGATCACGAACGGTATGGGCGCGGACGTCGTCCTGGACGTGACCCCTATGGCGCACCAGCCCGTGCAGGACGCCATCGAGTGTGTGCGCCATGGGGGACGTGTGGTACTGGCCGGACTGAAAGGACGCAAGCCCCTCTCTATCGTCACAGACGCGATCATCGGGAAAGGGGCGACCGTGATCGGCGCTTACGGGGTGGATGCCCGCGCGTACATAGAGGCCATTAAGATCATCGAGTCACGTCGATTCCCGCTAGAGAGATTGCACACGCACACCTTCGGGTTAGAGGAAGCCAGGCGGGCGATCGACGTCCTTGCAGGCGATGTTCCTAGAGAGCAGGCGGTGCACGTAAGCATTGACCCGAGCAGATAGGCCAGAGGGTAACGACAGCACCATGCAAACCCGGTTCCCCTTTGATGAGGCCAGCCTACCGCCGTGCCTTCCAGGCGTTTGCAGGTTCCCAGCACGGCCAGGCCGCTTTGGTGAGGTGGCCCGTGTCCCGTACCTCCGGCCATGCCAGGGTTGAATCGCAACGCCCATCTCATGCGGAGGCCCCGGGTCGGGTATCAGACGCGTGTCGAACCCACCGGGATACCCGCCTGCGCCAGCAGCTCCTTCGCCCGGCCAGAGTCGTACCCCGTAGCCCGGTGGTCCTGAAGGGCCGCGGGGCTTGCCGGATGCGCGATCTGGTCCCCTGGAACGATCATGAGGATGCCGCTTCCCGGAGGCCCCGTGATGGTCCGGAACCTCCCTGTACCCCGCAGCTCCGCGATCACCTGTGGATCTCCGAATCCAGCCACATCCAGCTGTCCCGCGAGCAAGGCTGCCTTTAACGTCTGCACGTCCCGGATGAACCGCATCTCCAGCCAGAAGATCAAAGCCTTCCGATCCGGAGCCACCTCGCTGCGGCTGCGTCGCGGGACCCGCGAGGGCCACGGGTATCCCCCGCTCAGGAGAGCGCCCACCAGCGCGACGGCGAGGATCGGCCCCAACCCCCTTTGCACGGTTCTCACCCCCACCGTGTATTCACCGTGTATTCGCAGATTCTCGACCGCCCGGCCCGCAGGGCTCACGGTGCGATCCCCTTCAGCGCCTTGCTTTCACCACCGCCCAGTACTCCCGGGCCACCCGGCTGATGGGCACCGGGGCCACCGTGGCCCGTACAGGCATGGGCTCGTGCCGTTCGATCCATGGCCCGCTCCGGGCACCCCCTCCATCCTCCCCCCACACCACCACCACCTCCGTGCCCGGCTCCGCATAGGCCGGGTCCACCATGGCCAGCGAGAGCACTGCCCGCTCGTTCGCTACGTACCCCGTCCACTGCGAGATCCCGATGCGTTCCCCTCGACCGTTCTCCACCCGGTCGTACTTCCACCGGGCATACATGCCCACCGGCAGATCCAAGTGCTTCGCCGGTGTTCCCTCCTCCAACAACAGACTCCGCCGCACCAGCTCCAGGACGTCCTCCGCCTCCCACACCAGGGTCACCTTCTGTAGGTGCGGACGCTCCGCCAGGCGCTCCAGGCTCTTGCGACCGACGAAGTCGTGGTCGAACTTTACAATGTGCCCGTAGCCGAGATCGTACGGCGTGAGGTAATAGTCCTCGATGTTGGGCGAGTAGAAACTCCCGCCGATGGCCCCCGTGGCCTCCGGAGCGGTCACCGGAAGCCACTCCCGGTACGGACGCAGCGCATCCCCCGTGTAGATGGCCGGAAGGGGTCCCGCGATCCATCCGGATTCCAGGGCGTTGGTGAAATACGCCAGGGATCCCACCCGCCGGAGCCCGAATTCCTTTCCCGCCTCGAGGATGGCCTGCAGCACCCGCTCCCGGTCCTCCCACGGGCCACTGAGTTCAAACCCCGGGGAGCCTGTCATGCTGTGCCGCAGCACCCACACCCGACATCCCGCAATGGAGAGGTCCGTGAAGTGGAAGAACCGGATCTCTGGCAGCGGTCCGCCCACCAGCTTCTCCATCAGCGGCGTGGCCTTGGGCCCCTCCAGCTCGAAGCGGTACAGCGTGCGGCGCCCCGTGGGGTTATCCGAGAACAGCGGATCCCGTTCGATCCGTACCTCATATCCCCCTACCTCCGCGTGATACTGGACCCAGTTCATGGTGGTGTCCACCCCCACCAGTACGAAGGTCTCCGGTGCCAGGTAGTACAGCACGGCATCGCCCACGAAGTACCCATCCGGAGAGCACGCGATGAACTGCTTGGCCCGCCCGGGCGCATATCCTTGGAAGCTGTTCACCGCCAGATGCTCGAGAAACCGGAAGGCGTCCGGGCCCCGCACCCAGAGGTTCGTCATGTGGAAGGATTGGTCCGAGAGCCCCACGGACTCCCACCAGGACCGTTGTTCGTCCCGCCAGTTCGTGAACTCCGGAGAAACATAGGGGGACGGCATCGCGTAGGAGATGAACCGGAAGAGAGCCCCCTTGGGGTTGCGGAAGAGGTAGTCCACGAGGTTCGGCGCCGAGTCGATGAGTTCCTGCAGGTTCCGCGGTTTCCGTGGTTCTGCCATTGGTTCCCTCCCAACCGGACCGGATGAATCTGCAAAATTCTAACGCGGAGGTCCGCCCGCGGGGAAGTGGAGGGCCCTATCCCCGTCCCCGGCGGTCGTGGATGGTGAGAGCAATTTCCGCCACCCGACACAGCTCCCGGTGGATGCGGCCGGTGCGCTCCACCTGCCCCTTGGCGGGGAAGCGCTCGTAGAAGCCGTCCGCCCGGAACATCCGCCGCAGATCGGCCCAGGGGGCCAGGCGCTCCTCCCACCGATCCACCCGTCCTTCCTCCGGCTCCGCATCCTGTGCGGCCAGATCCGCGCAGGCCCGGATCATGGCCTTGAGGGTTACGGGACGGGTCACCATGTAGTTGGGGTTGCCCCACGCCTCTCCCCACACCCGCTCCGCCGCCTTCAGGAAGTCCCGCAGGATCCCGTAGTAGTCCTCCGCCCGGAGGCCGCGCGCCTGGATCTGCGACCAGATGCGCCGGACCCACCGGTGCAGCTCGTTGAACAGCTCCGCCTGCAGGATCCACTTCTCCTGCCGGCTCCGGCCGCCCGGGCGGTTGATCCGGTAGCGGAGGGGGCTCGAGGGCTCCTCGTACAGCATACGGACGATGCGGGCCGCGAACTTCTTCTCCGGGGTGGCCTGCCACCAGTGCACCCGCTCGTACAGCTCCACCAGGTGGCTCTTGTTGATGCGGGTGGGGGTGGCGTTGATGATGACGAACATCTCCGCGGCGAAGTCCTCGCTGCGGCCGTCGAAGATGACGCAGGGCACGTAGATGGTCTTGGCCTCCTCCGGCCGCTCCCGTCGGTAGAACTCCAGGGCCGCGAGCCGGTGCTGGCCGTCGATGATGAGATACTTTCCGAGCGGCTCCTGCAGGTCCCCCACGGTCTCGTAGCGGTCCAGGGGCTCAAAGCGCAGGTGCTCCGGGGTGAACAGGAGGATGGTCCCTGGAATGGGCGGTTGCTCGCCCGCGGTCTCGTAGAAGTTCTTGATGTCCCGGACCTTGCGGCGCGACAGCTCCCGCTGGAAGGCACGGTCGCTGCGCTCGATGCGGGCGATGAACTGGGCGATCTCGTCCTCCTCCCCCGGGGGCTCCGGCGCGATCTGCTCCCCTTCCCCGTAGTACCGGCTCATGAACCGAACCCTGCTCAGCAGGTCCTCCGCGGGGTACGCCACGAAGTAGAAGACCCCGTCCTTCTGACGGATCTGGGTCGCCAGCATATCCCCTCTCCTCCCTCAGTTCCATTACACAGCCGCGGGCCAAGGATCCACCACGCCCCTAGTCCGTGACCACCCGGATGCGGGAACCTTCGGGCCGCTTCTCCACCACCACCCGGGTGGGAAGTCGCGCGGAGAGCTCCTGGAGGTGGGTGATGATGCCCACCATGCGGCCGCCGGTCTGGAGGGCCTCGATGGCGCAGGCCACGTGATCCAGGGTCTCGGGATCCAGCGTTCCGAATCCCTCGTCGATGAAGAGGCTGTGGAGGGCCACGGCCCCGCTGCTGCGCTGCACCTGCTCGCTGAGCTCCAGGGCGAGGCTCAGGGAGGCCAGGAAGGTCTCCCCGCCGCTCAGGGTGTCCGCGCTGCGCCGCTCTCCCGCGTTGTCGTGGTCCACCACCGCGAACGACCCGTCCTCGTCGTATTCGAGGGTGTAGCGATGGCTGAACCGCAGAAGACGCACGGAGGCCCCCGCCACCAGCTCCCGGAAGGTCTCCTCCAGGACGAACTCCTGGAAGTGCTCGCTGCGCAGGTCATCCGCCAGCTGCCGGATGAGGGCGTACTCGGCCTCCAGCCGGGCCCGCTCCACGCGCCACCGCTCCGCCCGGTCCACCCGTTCCCGCAGCTGGGCGACTTTCTGCTCCGCCGCGGCCACGCGCTCCACCGCCTGCCGGTAAGTGGCCTCCAGGGAGTCCCGCTCCTGGCGGGCCCGTTGCAGGGCCTCCTCCGTCACCCTCTCCCCCTTTAACTCCCGTTCCAACCGCTGGAGCTGCTGGCGCACGTGGCAGCGCTCCAGCTCGTAGCGCTCCACCAGCTGGCGCAGCCGATCTTCCTCCGCCTCCGCAAGCGCCGCCTCCTCCACCGCCCGAAGATCCCCAAAGCCCGCCTTCCGGGCCGCATCCTCTGCCTGTACCCTCTGCTCTGCCGCCTCCCGTTGGGCCCGCTGCGCGGTCTCCTCCGCCTCCTGGAGCCGCAGGGCCAGTTGGGCCACCTCCGCCTCGGTGCGGGCCGCCGCCTCGCGGGCCCGTGTGAGCGCATCCTCTAGCCCCCTGAGCTCCTGTTCCAGGGCGTCCCGTTCCGCCACCGGATCCTCCGCGTCCGTCACCTCCCGGATACGGCACTCGTACCCGTGCACCACCTCCTCCTCCGCGGCGAGCTGAGCCTGCACCTCCTCACGTTCCTCCTGTAGCCGGCTCAGCCGCTCCTCCATGTGGCGCTCTCGCTCCTGAGCGACCACCAGTTCCCTTCGCTTCGCCTCCAGGTGCTCCGCCACCCGCGCGTGCCGCTGCCGCCTGTTCCGCATGTGCCTCAGGGTGGTGCGGATCCGCTCCTCGATGGCCTGCCCGGGCTCGACGGCCACGTGCGCTCCCACCCGTCCTTCCAGCTCCTCCGTCCACGCACGGACCTGCTCGCTCAGGAGGGTTTGGCGCGCCCGCGCGTCCCGGGCTCGTAGCTCCGTCTGCTGGGCGGTGGCCTGGGCTTTCGCGTGATCCGCCGCGGCCTGATCCGCGGCCTGCCGCGCCTGCCTCAGCACCTCCTGGGCCTTCTGGAACTGTGCCTCCAATCCGGCCAGCTCCGGAGGCGAAACGCCTGCGGGAGGGCGGGCCACGGGCTGAGCGCACACGGGGCACAGATCACCGGGGCGGAGCTGCGTCCGCAGCACGTGGGCCGCGTTGTGCAAGCGGGCCTGCTGGAGGGCCTGGGATGCGGCCTCCGCCTGCTCCGTGGCTTGGGCGAGCGCCTCCTGGGCACGTGCGAGCGCCTGCTCCGCCCTGGCGCTCGCCTTCCGGGCCCGCCGGACTTCGTGCTCCAGGGTCTCTACCTCCTGGTTCAGGCGCTCCAGCTCCGAGCGGGCCTGACCCAGCTCCGCGGCTCGCTCGGCCACCTCCTCCAGCAGCCGGTCCACCGCCTCCTCGTACCCGATGGCCGCCAACTCTCGCTCCGCCGCTTCCACCTCCGCCCGAAGCCCAGTAACCGCCGCCTCCAGGCGCTCCCGCTCGGATCGCGCCTGCGCCACCTCGGTCTCCAGACCATCCACCCGTCGGCGGAATGCCTCGACCCGACCGCGGGCGGCCTCGAGCGCCTCCACGATCCCCCGGAGTTCGTCGAGGGCACGGATCCGCTCCCGCAGCGCCGGGATGCGCCGGGCCTCCTCCTCCGCCCGCTCCAGGTCCGTCTGGGCCAGGTTGTGCCGCTGGCGCGCCCGCTCCAGTTCCTCCCGGATCGTCTCCACGCGCTTCGCGGCCAGAAGGGCCTGCTCCCCCGCCCACTGTGCGCCTCTGAGCCGTGGCAGGATCTCCCGCGCCCGCTCGGCCTGCTTCAGGCGCTCGGCAGCGGCCCGCACGTCCTTCTCTTGGGTGATCAGGGCCCGTTCCCGCTCCTGGAGGGCCTCGAGTTCCGCGGTCTTCCGGCGGAGTTCTGTCAGGATCTCCAGCCGCTGCCGCAGCTCGCGCAGGCGCTGGTCCAGCTCCTCCCGTGCCCTCCTGAGTCCCTCCACCTCCTCCTCCGCGGCCCGCAGGGCCTGCGGGGTGGCGTCCGCGTACTCCTCGCACAGGCGCTCCAGTCCACTGCGGCTTGCCTCCAGAGCCTGACGTTCCTCCTGGGCCAGCTGCCGCATCCGCTCGTAGATCTGCAGACGCAGGAGGTCGCGGAGGATCTCCCGGCGCTCTCCCGGGGGACTTTTGAGGAACGTCGCGAACTCCCCCTGGGGCAGCACCACGGCCTGGGTGAAGGCCTCATACGGGAGGCCCAGGAGGTCCTGAACGGCCCGATCCACCTCCCGCACCCCGCTCGCCAGCGCTTTGGTACCGCCGTCCAGGATCTCCTCCAGGACGGCTTGGGCAGGTCCGCTCCGGCGGCCCGTCCGCCCTACCCGGAAGCGGCGATCTAACAGCTGAAACTCCAGGACCACGGACATCCGGTCCCGGCCCAGGGAGATGAGTTCCGCATACCGGCGGCCCACCCGTGGGATCCGTCCGTAGAGGGCGAAGATCATGGCGTCCAGCAAGCTGGTCTTGCCCGCGCCGGTGGGCCCCGTGATGGCGAAGAGATCCAGATGGGCGAAGTCCAGGGATTGCCCCTCCTTAAAGCAGGTAAAGCCCTCCAGCAGCAGCCTCAGCGGCCGCACGTGGCCTCCTCCGCCCGCTCCCGAAACCGCTCGAAGGCAGCCATCAGGGCCTCCGAGGGTTCCGTGCCGTACCGGGCGCGATGGAACCACCGGTAGAGCTCCAGCGGGCTCAGGTGGCGGCGCTCCGGAGCTGAGGGCGTGTGCCCTGTCTCCGGGAGCTCCACCCGCACCACCACGGCCTCCGGAAGGATCCGGCGCACCTTGGCCCCGATGTCGGGATCCGGAGCGCGAAGGGGCACGGTCACCCGGATCCACCCCCTCCCCCGGAGGTCTGAGGCCCGGCGCTCCAGTTCCTCCAAGCTGCCCCGCACCTCCAGGAGAGGTTTTCCTCCCCGGTAGGGGATGCGTTCAGGACGCACGGGCCGACCCGGAACCACCTCCGGGAGGAAGACGAAGGACTTCTCCTCCCCCCTCTCGTTGAAGTCCAGCTGCAGCACACTTCCCGCGTACTCCGCAGGCGCAGGGGAGGCGGGGATCCGCTGGGGGCGGTGCACATGGCCCAGGGCCACGTAGTGGGCCTGGGGAGGGAGGGTCTGGGGCGTGGCAGCCCATGCCTCGCCCACGTGCACCTCCCGCTCGGACCCCGAGAGCACCGCGCCCTCCACGAAGGCGTGGGCCACGAGGAGGTTCACCGCGTCCGGCCGGAAGCGCCCGCAGAGGTGTTCCACGATGCGTTGGAGGTGGTGTGCGTACCGCTGGTGGACCTGGGTGTCGGTCCCCGCGAGATCCAGGGCCCGCACGAAGGCCCCCGGGGGGGCAAAGGGCACCGCGGCCACCACCGCCCGCTCCCCGGATCGGGTCACGAGCTCCAACACCCCGCCCTCCTCCGCCCGCAGGGGCCGGCCCACGGCCCGCACGTGGACGAGTTCCGCGAGGGTCCCCCACGCCTGAAGCCGCACGGGGCTGTCGTGGTTCCCTGCCACCACCACGCTCTGCACCCCAGCGATCCCGATGCGCTTGAAGAACTCGAAGACCACCTTCTCCGCCTCCGCGGGTGGAAGGGGAGAATCGAAAACGTCCCCGGACATGAGGAGGACATCCACCTGCTCCCGCTCGAGGAAGTCCGCGAGATCCTCCAGGGCGGTGGCGAGCTCCGGGAGCCGGTTCACCTGTCGCCACAGCCGGCCCGCGTGCCAGTCGCTGGTGTGGACGATGCGCATCGCTACAGGCGCGCGAAGGGATCCTCGTCCTCCGGCAGCGCCGCCTCGCTCTGCCGGGTGGCCCAGGCGGGGAAGGGGAAGCGCACCAGCAACGGGGTGGGGATGTCGGGCTGAGAGACGATCATGGTTCCGGGCTGTAGCAGCTGCGCCCGCAGCCGGGCGGTGCGGGTGAGCCAACCGTACTCGCCCCGCTCCGCCTCCGCGGGATCCAGGCGGCCCACCACCTTGAGGGCCGCGTTCGCGAGGACACGTCGCTCCACCTCGCTCGCGGTCTGCTGGCAGCCGAATAGGGAAACCCCCAACGACCGGCCCCGCTCCGCGATGTCCAGCAGCACATCCCGGATGGGGCTGGTGCCCTCCCGGGGCGCGTACTTGTTGAGCTCATCCAGGACCACGAACACGAGGGGCCGCGCCGTCCCCTGCCGTTCCTTTTCCTCCATCATGCGCTTGAGGAGCACCCCCACCACGAACATCTGGGCCTGGGCGGGAAGGGTGTGCAGATCCACCACGGTGACCTGCTGCGCCTGCCAGTCGATGCGCCACCCCATTGCCTCCCGGTCTCCCCGCACGAGGTGTCCCATGCGGTCCGCGGCGGCATGGAGGCGCCGGCGAAAGGCATCCAGAGTTCCGGGTGCCACAGAAACCCAGCTGTCCAGAACTGGGGTATCCAGGTAGTCCACGAGGTCCCGAAAGGTGCGGAGCCGTCGCTCCTCCACCGAGAGGCCGGGATCGTCGGGATCGCCCTGCTCCGCCAGACGGCGCAAATGATTCTCCACCCGGGCCACCACGAAGGACACCTGGGCCCGGGCATCTTCCGCCTCCGCGAAGCAGAACCGCAGCAGTCCCTCCCGGCAGAACTCCCGGAGGGTCCAGAGATACGGCCGCACACCGGTGCTGCGGCTTCCCACGTCCGGGATGGGGATGTGGGAGTGGCGTCTGGCAGGAGCGTAGAAGGCCACGCTGCGGAAGGGGCCCACGGGGAGGTCCAGACGGGCGTATTCCGCGCGGGCCGCCTCGTCCATCCGGGCGTTGGGGTGGTCCAACCACAGGAGGTCCTCGCCTTTGACGTTGAAGACCAGGGCCTTCGCATTGGTGGCGTCCATCCCGAGAGCACCGGAGTGGAAGAGGGCATAGAGGAGGAAGGTGGCATAACTGGTCTTCGTGGCCACGCCCGAGACCCCGCTGATGGAGACGTGAGCCCCCCGAGTGCCGTCCAGGAACTCCAGGTTTGCATAGACGGGTTCCCCCGTGCGGGTGAGGCCGATGGGAATCCTGCGGGAGAAGGTGTCGAAGTACAGGGCCCGCTGGAACTCCTCCCCCCGCACCACCCGAGCCCGATCTCCGGGGGAGGGCGGAATGAACACCTCGGGATCGATGCGGGTGACCTGCACGTGGGCCGCATAGGAGACGTCTGCGGGCAACATCCCGTCCGTAACCCGGAAGGCGTCGTTGTCGTAGTAAGTGCCCTCGTAGCGCTTGCGGACCTGGTCCACCACCCCATAGAACCGAACCCGTTGCCCGTCGGGGAGCCGGGTCTCCGCCACCACCAGGTCGTCCAGCTGCACCACCCCCCCTTCCTGCACGCCGATCCAGAACTCTAACGGGGTGGCATCCAGGGTCCCCAGGACCACGCCGCCGTCCGGGATACCCACCTCAGGGGATCGAGCTTCCGGCTGAATCCGAATCTCCACGGGAACGCACCTCCCGGACGATGAGGGTTTGGATGTGCCGCCGGAGCAGGAGGCGATCCCCAAGCCGCCGGCGCAGGTGCGCCTCCAGGGCACCGATGGGGGCCAGGTTCTGTGGTGCCCGCGGATCCATACCCCGGGGCCGTACGAACCGCGGCAGAGCCCAGGCCGTGGCGTCCGCAAGCCGCCGTGCAGCTTCCCGGCCCACGGTCTCCGAGACCTCCAGCCGCACGATGCCGGAGAACGGGGGATCGCCCGCTGCCGGAGGGATCAGCCGCAGAAACCAAGAATAGCGGGCAAACCGGCGGGCGCCGTGGAGGCCAAACAGGGGTGTGCGGGCGCCCGTGGGAAGCCCACGCAGGACCTCCAGGCTTTTCGGGGAGGAGAGGTAGAAGCGGGAGATGTGCTTGATGAAGCCCACCGCAGCCCCCCGCACGGGATCCGCGAAGGTGAGGGGACCGTCCACCACCACCAGGGTGCGGTCGGCGTCCGCGAGTTCACGGGCGAGACGCTCCTCCGCCAGCCGCATCTCCTCCTGCAGTTTCTGCAGGGGTGCTTCCGAATCCCGTCCCTCCGTGCTCACGGGACGGTAGGCGGCCCTGGGCATCACGGGGATCGGATGATCCAAGGACCTGCCTCCCCCTATCACGAGGAGCCGATCCAGGATGCAGGGGCCGAACTGGGCGACGCCGTCCTGCACGCACACGCTTCCCGCCGCGAAGCTCCCGAAAGCTCCGTACGCGATCGGCTCCCCTTCCACCACCACCCGGGCGTCAATGCGCCGCACCCCGTCCACGAAGTAGATGCGATCCAGGAGAAAGGGCTCCGCGGGGTAGACAGGCTGCCACGCGTGCTCCGGCAGCTCTACGTCCGGGAACACATCGGATTTCTGCCCCTCCGGCTCCTCCTCCGCGGAAAGTTCCGGACCGTAGTCCACATCCCACGGATCTAGGCGAATCCTCAGTTCCCCGAACATCCGGCCCCCCGTAGACGAGATCATATCGAACCCGTGTTCGAATCGCAAGATTTTTCCGTGGGCCTCCTCTCATCGGTGTTCGGTCCGGAGAGGCGCTCTCCTGCCGGAAGATCCTAGAGGCGGCCGAACACGAAACCCAGGGTACTCACCGCGGCCACCGCGGCGGCGGCCACGGCATCGCGGGAGGTGTAGCGCAGCTGCTTCATGCGGGTGCGGCCTTCCCCACCCCGGTAGCACCGGGCCTCCATGGCGAGTGCCAGCTCCTCCGCCCGTCGGAAGGCACTCACGAAAAGCGGAATCAGCACCGGCAGGAGGGCGCGGGCCCGCCGGAGGGGCCCTCCGGATTCGAAGTCCGCACCCCGGCTTGTCTGGGCCTTGATGATCTTCTCCGTCTCCTCCACCAGGGTGGGGATGAACCGGAGGGCGATGGTCATCATCATGGCGAGTTCGTGTGCGGGAACCCCGACCCGCCGGAAGGGGTTCAGCAGGCGCTCCAATCCGTCCGCGATGGCGACCGGGGAGGTGGTGTAGGTGAGCAGGGAGGTACCCACGATGAGGAGGACCAGGCGCGCGGTCACAAACAGTCCCTGGACCAAGCCCTCGCGGGTGGCCACCAGCGGTCCCAGCCGCACCAACACCGTTCCGCCCTCGGGGGTTCCGAAGAACAGCTGGAGCACGAGGGCGAGGAGGAGCAGGAGGAGGACCGGGCGCAGGCTCCGGAGCGCGAACCCGATCGGGATCTGGGCGAGGGCGAGCGTGGCACCGAGAAAGGCCGCGAACACCGCGAACCCCCAGAAGCCCCGGACGAGGAAGAGCGCCACCATGAAGACGGTGGTGGCCAGGAGCTTGGTGCGGGGATCGAGCCGGTGCACGGGGGAGTCCCGGGGGATGTACTGACCGATGGAGAGGGAGCGCAGGAGCTCCACGATTAGCTCCGCAGGGCCCGCACGATTTCCGCGCAGGCCTCCTCCACGGTGAGGCGGTCTGTGCGCACGGGCAAGCCCGCGGCCCGCAAGCGCAGGAGCACATCCGTGACCCGGGGCACATCCAGGCCGATCTCCCGCAGGCGCGCGGCTTCGCGAAAGGCGTCCCGCACGGGCGCGTCCAGGTAGACCCGGCCCTGGTGGAGTACCACCCCCCGCTCACACACCCGGGCCACGTCGTCCATGCGGTGGGAGACGAGCACCACGGTGAGGTCCGGGCGATCCGCGCGCAGCTTCCGGATGAGCTCCAACAGCGTCCGCCGCCCCTGCGGATCCAGGCCCGCGGTGGGCTCGTCGAGGATCAGGACCTCGGGCCGCATGGCCAGCACCCCCGCGATGGCCACCCTTCGCATCTCGCCCCCGGAGAGGGAGAAGGGCGACCGGTTTCGGAAATCCTCCGGCGGGAGACCCACCAACGCCAGGGCCTCCTCCACCCGCTCCGCCACCTCCTCGGGTCCCAGACCCAGGTTGCGGGGGCCGAAGGCCACGTCCTCGAACACGGTTTCCTCGAAGAGCTGGTGCTCGGGGTACTGGAAGACGAGTCCGATGCGCCGTCGGACCTGTTTCAGGTTCACCCCCCGGGTCCAGAGCTCCACCCCCCCCACCCACACCCGTCCGCCTGTGGGTCGCACCAGGCCCGCGAAGATCTGCACCAGGGTGGATTTGCCTGAACCTGTAGGTCCCAGGATTCCTACGGATTCCCCCCGGTGAATGGCGAGGCTGATGCCTCGCAGAGCCACGGAGGCAAGCGGCGTACCCGCAAGGTAGACGTGGGTGAGCTCCTGGCACGCGAGGAGGGCTCCCTCGTTCACCGCACCCCCTCCCGGACCCGGAGGATCTCCTGACTCAGGGCTTCGGGGGTGAGGGGCAGGGAGGGAAACCGCACCCCCCGGCGTTGCAGGCAGTAGGCGAGGGAGGCGACCTCCGGGAGGTCCAGGCTCAGGGCCCGCAGTTGATCGGGCCTACGGAACACCTCCGTCGGAGGCCCGTCCAGTGCGACCCTCCCCCGGGAGAGCACCACCACCCGCTCGGCCAAGGCGGCCTCGTCCATGTCGTGGGTGATGAGAAGGACGGTGATGCGCTCTCCCCGCAGCCGCTGCACGGTCTCCAGCACCTCCCGGCGGCCCTGAGGATCCAGCATGGTGGTGGCCTCGTCGAGGACCAGGACCTCGGGCCGCATGGCCAGCACCCCCGCGATGGCCACCCGCTGCTTCTGGCCTCCGGAGAGGAGATGCGGCTCCCGGTGGCGGTGCTCCACCATGCCCACCACCTGCAGCGCCCACTCCACCCGACGGGCGATCTCCTCGGGGGGAAGCCCCAGGTTCTCAGGGCCGAAGGCCACATCTTCCTCCACCGCCGTGGCCACGATCTGGTTGTCGGGGTTCTGGAAAACCATACCCACCCGCCGCCGGATCTCCCAGAGATGGCGGGGGTCCCGGGTATCCATCCCCGCCACCCACACCTCTCCCTCCGTGGGCAGCTGGAGTGCGTTGAGCAGTCGCGCTAGGGTGGACTTCCCGGAGCCGTTCGCACCCACCAGGGCCACGAACTCCCCGGCCCGGATGGTGAGGTTGACGCGGTCGAGGGCGCGGACTTCCTCGGGTGTTCCCTTTCGGTAGACGTAGGAGACGTCGCGCAGCTGGATGAGGACGTCCCCGGAATTCCCCACCGCAAGCTACTTCTCCAGGAGCTCCAGATACGCCATGGGAGCAGCGTCCCCCCGGCGGGGCAGATCCTTGATGATGCGGGTATACCCCCCTCGCCCTCGCTCGTACCGGGGAGCGATCTCCCGGAAGAGCTTGCGCAAGGCCTCTTTGTCCAGGATGAGACGAGCCACCTGTCGCCGGCTGTGGAGGGTGCCCTCCTGGGCGAGGGCGATGAGCTTGTCCGCGATCTTCTTCGCCTCCTTCGCCTTCGCCTCCGTGGTATGGATGCGTCCGTGCTTGAACAGGGCGGTCACGAGATCCCGGAACAGCGCCCGCCGTTCCCCCGTGTCCCGTCCCAGTTTGCGTCCCTTCACGCCCGTGCCCACGGCTTCCTCCTACGCCCGGGCCTCCTCGCCCTTCCTGCGCAGGGACAGGCCCAGCCTCGCCAGCTTCTCCACCACCTCGTCCAGGGACTTCTTTCCGAAGTTCTTCACGCTCATGATCTCCTCTTCCGTACGCTGGATGAGATCCCCGATGGTATGGATGTTGGCCCGCTTGAGGCAGTTGTAGGGCCGGACAGAGAGGTCCAGCTCCTCGATGGGCGTGTTGAGGAGCTTCTGGAGTTCAGGATCCCGCACCGCACCCTCCTGCACCGCCCCCTGCTCCGTCATACCGCCGATGAGGCGGAAGTGGTCGATGAGGATGCGGGTGGCCTCCGTGATGGCCTCGTCCGGGCGCACGGCCCCGTTGGTCCACACCTCCAGCACCAGCCGTTCCATCTCCCCGCCGTGGGACACCCGCGCATCCTCCACCACGAAGTTCGCCTTCTGCACGGGAGAGAAGACGGAGTCCACGGGAATGACGCCGATCACATGCTCGCTCCGACGGTGCTTCTCCGCAGGTGCATAGCCCTTGCCCCGCTCCACCACCACCTCCATGGCGAGCCGGGCGTCCTTCCGGTCGATGGTGGCGATGAGGAGGTCCGGGTTCAGGATCTCCACCTCCGCGTCCGGTTGGAAGTCCCGGGCCGTCACCTCGCGCTTGCCACGGACTTCCAGACGCAGGAGCTTCGGCTTGTCCGTGTGCAGCCGCACGGCCAGCTCCTTGAGGTTCAGGATGATCTGGGTAACATCCTCCACCACGCCGGGAATGGTGCTGAACTCGTGCAGCACGCCCTCGATCTTCACGGAGGTGACCGCGGCTCCCGGGATGGAGCTCAAGAGAACCCGGCGGAGGGCGTTGCCCAGGGTGGTGCCGAACCCCCGCTCGAGGGGCTCCACCACCAGCCGGGCGTACGTGTCGGAGAGCTCCACGTACTCCACCCGCGGCTTTGTGAGTTCCCACAGACCGAACACGCTCACACCACCACCTCCCCTATCGCGAGTAGAACTCCACCACCAGCTGCTCCTGGACCGGGACATCGATCTCCTCCCGGCTGGGCAGAGCTAGGACCCGGCCCGTGGCCGCCTCCGGATCGAACTCCAGCCAGGAGGGGGGACGGGCGGATCGGGATTCCAGGAGCACCTGGATGCGCTCGTTGCGCCTGCCCCGTTCCGTAAGGCTGATGGTCTGTCCCGGCCTCACCTGGTAGGAGGGAATGGTGACCTTGCGGCCGTCCACCGCGATGTGGCCGTGGGCGATCGTCTGCCGGGCCTCCTTCCGGGAGCCCGCCAGTCCCAGGCGGTAGACCACGTTGTCGAGACGTGTCTCCAGCAGCTGCAGCAGCCGGGTACCGGTGACGCCCTTCGCCTTCGCGGCCTCCTCGAAGTACCGTCGGAACTGCCGTTCGTATACCCCGTAGATGCGGCGCAGCTTCTGCTTCTCGCGCAGCCGCAGCCCGTACTCCGAGGCCTTCCGCCGCACGCTCCCCGCGTGCATCCCGGGCGGGTACGGCCGCTTGACCAGAGGGCACTTATCCGTGTAGCACTTCTCACCCTTGAGGTAGAGTTTCACGCCCTCCCGGCGGCACAGCCGACATACCGAACCCGTATAGCGTCCCATCCGGGCACTCCTCCTTTCCGGACCCTAGACCCGCCGGCGCTTGGGGGGCCGGCACCCGTTGTGGGGGACCGGGGTCACGTCCTTGATGAGGCTGATGTCCAATCCCGCGCTCTGCAGCGACCGGATGGCCGCCTCCCGTCCAGGTCCGGGTCCCTTCACGTACACCTCCACGGTCCGCACTCCGTGCTCCATGGCCTTCCGGGCCGCAGCCTCCGCGGCAAGCCCTGCGGCATACGGGGTTCCCTTTCGGGATCCTTTGAACCCCTGGGTACCTGCACTCGCCCACGCCAGCACGTTGCCGTGGGGATCCGTAATGGTCACGATGGTGTTGTTGAAGGTGGACTGGATGTGGGCATGCGCAAGGGGTACGTTCTTCCGCTCCCGCCGCCGTCGGGTTCCCTTCCGCGCCATACCGCCTCCTCCCTCACTTCTTGGCCTTTGCCCGCCGCCCGGTCCCTACCGTCTTTCGGGGGCCCTTGCGGGTGCGGGCGTTGGTGCGGGTGCGCTGGCCCCGCACGGGAAGCCCCAGCTTGTGGCGCAGGCCGCGATAGGACCCGATCTCGATGAGGCGCCGGATGCTCATGGCCACCTCCCGGCGGAGGTCCCCCTCCACCCGGTAGCTGCGCTCGATGAAGTCCCGGATCCGGGAGATCTCCTCCTCCGTGAGATCCCGCACCCGCACGCCCGGACGGATCCCCGTGTGCACCAGGACCTCGTAGGCCCGCGACCGACCGATGCCGTAGATATGGGTCAGGGCGATCTCCACGGGCTTCTCCCGCGGAAGATCCACCCCCGCGATCCGTGCCATCTCCTCCCCTCCCTAGCTCTGCTTCTGCCGGTGCTTAGGGTTCTCGCAGATCACCCGGACCCGTCCGTGGCGGCGGATGATCTTGCACTTCTCACACATCCGGCGCACCGAGCTCCGAACCTTCATACCTCCTCCCTCCGGGAACCTCCGCGGAAAGGCCGCTTACCGGTACCGGTACGTGATCCGGCCCCGGGTGGGGTCGTAGGGGCTCAGCTCCACCTTCACCCGATCCCCGGGCGAGATGCGGATAAAGTGGATCCGCATCTTCCCGGAGATGTGGGCGAGGACCCGGTGGCCCGTGTCCAGCTCCACCCGAAACATGGCGTTCGGGAGGACTTCCACCACGGTTCCCTCAACCTCGATGACGTCCTTCTTCGCGGACATCCCCCTTCCGCGCAAAGGTTAATCTTACCGGTTCTGCCCGTCCTCGTCCAGCAGGGTGAGGATCTCGCACCCCTGCTCCGTCACCGCCACCGTATGCTCGAAGTGGGCGGAGGGCTTTCCGTCCGCGGTGCGCACCGTCCATCCGTCCCCATCCACCACCACCCGCCACGTCCCGAGGTTCACCATGGGCTCGATGGCGAGGGTCATGCCGGGCCGCAGCAAAAGCCCCTTCCCGGGGTTGCCGAAGTTCGGCACCTGGGGATCCTCGTGGAGTTCCCGGCCCACCCCGTGGCCTCCGAACTGTCGGACCACGGAGAACCCGTGGGCCTCCGCGAAGGACTGGATGGCGTGGCCGATATCCCCCAGGTGCGCCCCGGGGCGTACCAGGGCGATGGCCCGGTACAGGGCCTCCTCCGTCACCCACACGAGTCGCGCCAATTTCGGTGGAATGCGGCCCACGGGAACCGTGGTGGCCACGTCCCCATGGAACCCGTCCACATACGCTCCCAGGTCGATCTTCACGAGATCCCCCTCCCGCAGGATACGGCGGCCGGGGATTCCATGCACGATCTGGTCGTTGACGGAGACACAGATGTTGGCGGGAAAGCCCCGGTAGCCCTTGAAGGAGGGGATTCCCCCCTCCTGCCGGATGGCCTCCTCCGCCACCCGGTCCAGGTACGCGGTGGGAATCCCCGGCCGTACCGCCGCGGCCACTGCCCGCAGGGCCCGGGCCGCAGCCCGGCCTGCCCGGCGCATCCGATCGATCTCCTCCCGCGTCTTGATGTAAATCCCTCGGGTTCGCACGCCGCTCACGTTCGTCCCGTTCCTGCTTCGCCCAGGATCGCGCACAGCCGGCGGGTGACCTCCTCTAGCCCCCCGACACCGTCCACCTCCCGGAACACACCCCGCGCCCGGTAATATTCCACGAGAGGGGCCGTTTGCCGCTCGTAGACCTCCAGGCGCCGCGCCACGGCCTCCGGTCGGTCGTCCGGCCGTTGGTAGAGCTCGCTCCCGTCCAGGTCACACCGGCCCGGGACGCGGGGTGGGTGGTGGGCCTCGTGGTACACGTGCCCCGCGGCCCGGCAGACCCACCGTCCGCTCAGACGGCGCAGGAGGGTTTCGGGGGGGACCCGGAAGAACACCACCACTTCCAGCCGCCGGTGCATCCGGTCCAGGAGGGCATCGAGGCCCTCCGCCTGAGGGAGGGTTCGGGGGAATCCGTCCAGCAGAAACCCCTCCTGCGCATCGGGCTCCTGGAGCCGCCCCTCCACCAGGCGCAGCATCACCTCATCCGGCACGAGCTCTCCCCGGTCCACATAGGACCTCGCGAGCAGGCCCAGCTCCGTACCCCGTGCGATGGCCTCCCGCAGCATGTCGCCCGTGGCGATGTGGGGAATCCGGTAACAGGTGGAGATGCGAACGGCCTGGGTCCCCTTGCCCGCCCCCGGAGGCCCCAGGAACACCACGTTCATCGCAGAAAACCTTCGTAGTGCCGCATGAGGACGTACGCTTCCAGCTGCCGCATGGTCTCCAGGGCCACCCCCACCACGATGAGCACGGAGGTGCCCGCCAGGTAGAGGGTGAGGCTGCTGGCAGCCCGGAAGAGGAGCGGCAGGACCGCGATGGCGCTCAGGAAAAGCGCCCCCACGAAGGTGAGGCGCTCCGTGACCCGCATGAGGAACTCGCTGGTGGGCCGACCCGGCCGGATGCCAGGGATGAATCCTCCGTACTTCTTGATGTTCTCTGCGATGTCGTCGGGATCGAACTGCACCGCGGTGTAGAAGTACGTAAAGACGATGATGAGCACCGCGTAGAGCACGGTCCCGAGCCAGTGCTGTCCAGGCTGCAGCCGCTGCCCCCAGTCCACCAGCGGCTGCCAGCGCACGAAACTGGCCACGGTGCTGGGGAACTGCAGCACGGAGATGGCGAAGATGATGGGGATCACGCCCGCCTGCACGATCTTCATGGGCAGGTGCGTGGTCTGCCCGCCCAGCACCCGACGGCCCACCACCCGACGGGCGTACTGGACCGGGATGCGCCGGGTGGCCTGGGTGATGAAGATCACGGCCACGATGCTGGCGAGCACCAGCACCACGTCCAGAAGGAACAGGAGAAAGGAGGCGGATCCCACCTGGATGGTGGCCAGGGTGGCCGCGATCTGCTGGGGAATGCGGGCCACGATTCCGCCGAAGATCAGCAGCGACACGCCGTTGCCGACTCCGTGCTCCGTCATCACCTCCCCCATCCAGGTGAGGACCATGGTGCCCGCCACCAGGGTGGAGAGGATGAGGGCCCAGTTGAGGGGGCTGAAATCCGTGATGGCCCGACCCTGGCTGAAGGCCTGGATGAGTCCTGTCTGTCCCCATGCCTGCAAGGCCGCGAGCGGGATGGTAAGGTAGAGGGTGTACCACCCGATGCGGCGGCGGCCTGCCTCCCCCTCCTCCCGGGCCATCTCCTTGAGGCGAGGAAAGGCCACCTGCAGCAGGCTCATGATGATGGAGGCGGTGATGTAGGGGATGACGCCTAAAGCAAAGATGCTGAAGTTCTCCAGTGCCCCGCCTACCAGCAGGTTGAGAAAGCCGAAGGCCGTGCCCTGCGCCGCCTGCTGGAACTGCTGCCGCACGGCCTCCACATTCACGCCCGGTACGGGGATGTGAGCCCCCAGCCGGAACAGGGCCAGCATGAGGGCGGTGAAGAGGAGCCGGCGCCGGAGGTCCGGGATCCGGAGGGGATTGGCAAGCCCGCTGATCACGGGAGGACCTCCGCACGCCCCCCTGCGGCCTCAATGGCCGCCCGGGCGGAGGCGGTGAAGGCGTGCGCCCGGACGAGGAGGGGACGGGTGAGGGTCCCGGTTCCCAGGATCTTGATGCGGCCCTTTCGGGAAACCAACCCCATCTCCCGTAGCCGCTCCGGGGTGACCTCACTGCCCGGCTCAAACCGCTCCAGCTGCCGGAGGGTCACCTCTACATACGGGGGGCGAGGCACTCCGCCCGTGTGGGAGGCCCCATATGCCCGCACGCCCCGCTGGAACGGCAGCCGTTTGGAGAGGGGCGTCTGTCCGCCCTCGAACCCGGGACGGGGACCCTTGCCGCTGCGGGCCTTCTGCCCCTTGATCCCCCGGCCCGAGTACGTCCCATGCCCGCTGCCCAAGCCCCGCCCCACCCGTTTACGCCGGCGTTTGGCACCGGGCGGGGGTGCCAGGTTATCGAGCCTGAGAGGCATGTTCTCCCTCCTCCACGGGTTCCACCGCCACCAAGTGACGCACCTTCCGGATCACGCCCTCGAGTTCCGGGGACCACTCCCGCACCACGGACTGCCCCCTTCGGCGTAGCCCCAGGGTCCGCACTGTGGCCCGCTGGTCCTCCGTGGTACCGATGAGGGACCGCTGGAGGACGATGCGCACCCGTTCTCCCATTCTTACCCTCCCGCCGCGGCCCGTCCCAACACTTCCTCCACCCGCTTGCCCCGGGCGGCGGCCACCTCCTCCGGGGTACGGAGCATCAGCAGTCCCCGAAATGCCGCCCGAGTGAGGTTGATGGGGTTGGTGCTGCCCAGGGCCTTGGTGAGCACATCCCGGATTCCTGCCGCGTCCATCACTGCCCGGACCGCGCCGGCCGCGATGACCCCGGTTCCCTCGCTCGCGGGCTTGAGCAGAACCCGGGAGGCTCCGAACTTCGAGATGACCTCATGGGGAATGGTGGTACCCCGTCGGGGAATCCGCACGAGGTTCTTCTTGGCGTCCTCCACGGCTTTGCGGATGGCGTCGGGGACCTCCGCGGCCTTCCCTACGCCCACGCCCACCACGCCGTCCTGGTTTCCCACCACCACCATCACCCGGAAGTTGAACCGCTTGGCCCCCTGGGTGACTTTCGCCACCCGGGTGATGGACACCGTCTTCTCAAAGGTCAGGGTGACCTCGTTGGGGCTTACGGGCTCCGCCATCTGCGCCTCCTAGAACTCTAGCCCCTCGCTGCGGGCCCCTTCCGCCAAGGCCCGCACCCGGCCGTGGTACTTGTAGCCCCCCCGGTCGAAGACCACCCGCTCGATCCCTCTCGCCTTCGCCCGTCGGGCCACCAGCTGCCCCACGATCCTGCTCTGCTCGGTCTTCGTAAGGCCTTGCAGTTGGTCCCGGATCTCCGGATCCAGGGTACTGGCCGCGACGAGGGTACACCCCCGCTCGTCGTCGATCACCTGAGCGTAGATGTGCTTGAGGCTGCGGAACACGCTGAGGCGGGGACGCTCCGCGGTCCCAAACACTTTTTTCCGGATGCGGGCATGCCGGATCTTCCGCCGCTGGTTCCGGTCCTCCTTCAAGATCATGCCCCTCACCTACTTCCTCCCACCCGCACGGCCCGCCTTCCCGGGCTTGAGCTTTAAGACCTCCCCCGCATACCGGATCCCCTTCCCCTTATAGGGATCCGGCGGTCGGAGGGCCCGCAACTGGGCGGCCACCTGCCCCACCAACTCCTTGTCGATCCCTCGGACCACGATGCGGGTTGGCACCGGCACCTCCAGGGTGATACCCGGAGGAGGCGTGAACTCCACCGGGTGGGAAAACCCCAGCTGGAGCACGAGTTTTCCTCCCTGCAGGGCGGCCCGGTAGCCGGTGCCCACCAGCTCCAGCTCCCGGGTATACCCCTCCACCACGCCCCGCACCATGTTCGCCAACAGGGCTCGGGTGAGGCCGTGCAGGGCCCGGTGGTGTCGGAGATCCGTGGGGCGGTGCACCAGGACCTTCCCGTCCTCCACCCGGATGCGTATGTCCGGATGGAAGGTCCGCTCCAGCTCCCCCTTCGGTCCCCGCACCCATACTTGGGAACCCTCCACCCGAACCTCCACACCCGGAGGGATGGAAACCGGCATCCGTCCGATGCGACTCATGCTTCTCCCTCACCACACAAAGCAGATCACCTCGCCGCCCACCCCCGCCGCCCGGGCCTGCTTGTCCGTCATCACCCCCTTGGAGGTAGAGAGGATGGCAATGCCGAGTCCTCCCTGTACCCGGGGGATCCGGTCCCGGCGTACGTAGATCCGGCGGCCAGGCTTGCTCACCCGTCTAAGCCCCAGGAGGATCCGCTGCTTCTTGGGGCCGTACCGGAGCCGAATCCGCAGGACCCCCTGCTTGCCATCCGGCTCCACCCGGTAGTCCGCGATGAATCCCTCCTCCCGGAGGATGCGGGCGATCTCCGCCTTCATCTTGCTCGCGGATATCTCGACCTCTTCATGGCCCGCGGCGTTCGCGTTGCGGATCCGAGTAAGCATGTCCGCGATGGGATCCGTGACCTTGCCCATGGTCCTTTCCTACCAGCTGGCCTTGGTCATCCCGGGGATCTCGCCCCGGTAAGCGAGCTCCCGCAGGCAGATCCGGCACAGTCGGAACTTCCGGAACACCGCCCGGGGTCGCCCGCATCGCTCACAGCGGCTGTAGGCCCGCACCCGGAACTTGGGCGGTCGCTTCCACTTTTCGATCAAGGCCTTGCGCGCCATGGCTCCTCCCTAGGACGCCGCGGATGCCGGCTCCCGTTCACGGAACGGGAGGCCCAACAGCCGCAGCAGCTCCCGGGCCTCCTCGTCCGTGCAGGCCGTGGTGACGATGGCGATGTCCATCCCGCGGATCTTGTCGATCTTGTCGTAGTCCAGCTCCGGAAAGATCAGCTGCTCCCGGATCCCCAGGTTCAGATTCCCCCGGCCATCCAGCTGCCGCTCGCTCAGCCCCCGGAAGTCCTTGATGCGGGGCAGGGCCACGTGGAGGAACTTGTCCAAAAACTCCCACATGCGGTTGCCCCGCAGGGTGACCATGACCCCAATGGGGGCCCCCTTGCGCAGCTTGAAGGCCGCGATGGACTTCCGAGCCCGGGTGATCACGGGCTTCTGGCCCGCGATGATGGCCAGCTGCTCCGCCGCCCGGTCCGCCTGACGGGGATCCTGTGCTCCTTCCCCCACCCGCATGTTCAACACGATCTTCTCCAGGCGCGGGATCTCCATGGGGTTGCGGTACCCGAACCGCTGCTGCAGGGCTGGCCGGACCTCCCGCAGATACTTCTCCTTCAACCTCGGAACCATGGCTCCCTCACACCTTGTCGATCAGCTCCCCGGATTTCTTCGCGTACCGGACGCGCCGCCCGTCGGGCAGCACCCGCACGCCCACCCGGGTGCGGCCCTTGGTCTCGGGATCCACCAGCATCACCTTGGAGGCCGGGATGGGGGCTTCCTTTTCCACGATGCCGCCCTGCGGGTTGGCGGGGGAGGGCTTCAGGTGGCGCTTCACCAGGTTCACGCCTTCTACCACGATCCGTCCCCTCTCGGGGAACACCCGCAGGACCTTGCCCCGCTTGCCCTTGTACTTCCCCGAAATGACCACCACCAGGTCCCCTTTCTTCACGTGCATCTTCGTACGGCCGGCCCCGATGACGGGCATCTCAGAGCACCTCCGGCGCCAGGGAAATGATCTTCAGGAACTGCCTGTCCCGCAGCTCCCGGGCCACGGGTCCGAAGATCCGGGTGCCCCGGGGGTTGAGCTGTTCGTTGATGAGCACCGCGGCGTTGTCGTCGAAGCGGATGTACGACCCGTCTGGGCGCCGGATCTCCTTACGGGTGCGCACGATGACCGCCCGGACCACCTCCCCTTTCTTGATGGGGCTGTTGGGCACCGCCTCCTTCACGGAGGCCACCACGATGTCCCCCACCCGGGCGTACCGACGGTTGCTTCCACCCAGGACCCGGATGATGCCGATCTCCCGGACCCCCGTGTTGTCCGTTACCTTCACCCGCGACAGGTTCTGCAGCATGGCCTATCCCTCCCCGACCTCCACACCTTCCGGGCTTTCGCCTGCCTCCTCCCCGGCCTCCACCGCGGCGGGGTGGGCCCGCTGCAGGATCTCCACCACCCACCACCGCTTCTCCTTGGAGAGGGGGCGGGTCTCCATGATGCGCACCACGTCTCCGACCCGGCAGGCGTTGTGCTCGTCATGCGCCTTCACCTTCTTGTGCCGGCGCACGGGCTTCTGGTAGAGGGGATGGCGGGTCACCGTCTCCACCCGCACCACCACCGTCTTGTCCATCCTGTCGCTCACCACTTCCCCGACCAGCACCTTCCGCTTGCCCCGCTGGAGTGTCGCGCCCACCGCCATCCCTCCCCTACACCCGGACCCCCCGCTCCGCGAGCACGGTCTTCAGCCGGGCGATGTCCCGGCGGACCTCCCGCAGCCGCGAGGGATTCTGAGCCTTCCCCGCGCGGATCTGGACCCGCAGGCGGAAGGCCTCCTGCAGGGCCTCGTCCAGCCGCCGCTGCAGCTCCTCCATGCTGAGCTCCCGCATCTGCTGCGCCTTCAATGGACCATCCCTCCCGCGCGCTCCTCCCGTCGGACGAACCGTACCCGAACGGGGAGCTTGTACCCCGCGAGCTCCAGCGCCTCCCGAGCCACCTCTTCCCCCACCCCACCGAGCTCAAAGAGGATGCGCCCCGGGCGCACCACCGCTACCCAGTACTCCGGGTTGCCCTTGCCCCCGCCCATGCGGGTCTCCGCGGGCTTCCGGGTCACAGGCTTGTCCGGGAAGATCCGGATCCACAGCTTCCCGCCCCGCTTGATGTGGCGGGTGATGGTGCGGCGGGCGGCCTCCAGCTGCTGGGCGGTGATCCACCCCGGCTCCATACACTGCAGGCCGTACTCCCCGAAGACCACAGTGTTCCCGCTGTAGGCCATGCCGGTGCGCCGGCCCCGGTGCTGCTTGCGGAACTTCACCCGTCTGGGCATCAACATGCCGCGTCTCCCTCCCCTAGGCCCGGGCCCGCAGGGCGCCTGCTTCCCGGCGGGACTCCGGGAACACGTCTCCCCGGTACACCCACACCTTGACCCCGATCCGGCCATACTTGGTGAGGGCCTCCGCCACCCCGAAGTCGATGTCCGCCCGAAGCGTGTGAAGCGGCACTCGGCCCTCCCGGTACCACTCGGACCGGGCGATCTCCGCGCCCGCGATGCGTCCCGAGACCTCAATTTTAATGCCCTTAGCACCCGCCCGCAGGGCCCGTTGCACCGCCTGCTTCATAGCCCGCCGGTGGGCCACCCGACGCTCCAGCTGCTGGGCCACCGTCTCCGCCACCAGCTGCGCCTCCAGCTCCGGCCGGCGGATCTCCTGGACGCTCACCTGAACATCCTTGCCCGTGAGGGCACTCAGCTCCTGGCGAAGGGCGTCGATCCCCACCCCACCACGCCCGATGAGGATGCCCGGGCGGGCGGTGTGTACCGTTATCCGGATGCGGTTCCCCTGGCGCTCGATCTCGATGCGGGAGATCCCCGCCCGGAACATCTTCTCCTTGATGTACCTCCTGATCCGGAGATCCTCGTGGAGCTGAAGCGCAAAGTTCCTGTTGGTACCGAACCATCGGGACTCCCAATCTCGGATGATCCCGATCCGCAGCCCCACGGGGTGTACCTTCTGGCCCACCGTTGCTCCCTCCTCACTCCCGCTCCGCCACCACCACGGTCACATGGCAGGTGTGGCGGCGGATGATGTCCGCCCTTCCCCGTGCCCGCGGCCACAGCCGCTTCCACACGCTGCCCCCGGGTCCCCGGTCCACGGAGATCCGGGCCACCACGAGGGCATCCCGATCCAGCTCCAGGTTGTGCTCCGCGTTGGCCACCGCGGATCGGATGGCCTTCTCGATCACCCGGGCGCCCCGCTGCGGGAGGACCCGGAGGAGGGCCAGGGCCTCCTGCACGGAGCGTCCCCGCACCAAGTCCGCAACCCGGCGGACCTTCTTCGGCGACATCCGGATGTACTTGGCGACGGCCTGGGCCTCCATAGGCTACTTCTCCTCCCTCCGCCGCACGGTGGTGGTGCGCTCCCCACCTCCCCCTCCATGTCCCCGGAAGGTGCGGGTCGGCGCGAACTCTCCCAGCTTGTGGCCCACCATCTGTTCCGTAATGTAGATGGGCACGTGCTTGCGACCATCGTACACCGCGATGGTGTGCCCCACGAACTCCGGAGTGATGGTGGAGCGGCGCGACCAGGTACGGATCACCCGCTTCTCCCGCCGCTCGTTGAGGGCGCGGATCTTCTCCAGCAGGTGCGCGTCCACGAACGGTCCTTTCTTCTTGGATCGCCCCATGCTCCTCCCCTCACTTCCGGCGCTTCACGATGAAGCGGGTGCTGGGCTTGCGGGGCTTGCGCGTCTTCTTCCCCAGGGTGGGCTTTCCCCAGGGGGAAACGGGGCTCGGCATGCCGATGGGGGAGCGTCCCTCACCGCCCCCGTGCGGGTGGCTGCGGGGGTCCATGGCCACCCCGCGCACCGCGGGCCGCCACCCCAGCCACCGCCGACGTCCCGCCTTGCCGTACTTGATGGCCTCGTGCTCCACGTTGCCCACCTGCCCCACGGTGGCCCGGCAACGGATGTGGATCTTCCGGAGCTCGCCGCTCGGCAGGCGCAGCAGGGCGTATTCTCCTTCCTTGGCCATAACCTGGGCCGCGGCCCCCGCGGCCCGCACCAGCTGTCCCCCTCTCCCAGGCACCAGCTCCACGTTGTGCACGAGGGTACCCGTGGGGATGTTCGCGAGAGGGAGCGTGTTTCCGGGCTTGATCTCCACGTTCTCCCCGCTCATCACCACATCCCCCACCTGCAGCCCCACGGGCGCCAGGATGTAGCGCTTCTCGCCGTCCGCGTACTGCAGGAGGGCGATCCGGGCGGAGCGGTTCGGATCGTACTCGATGGCGGCCACCCGGGCCGGGACGCCGTCCTTGTCCCTCCGGAAGTCCACGAGGCGGTACCGGCGCTTGTGCCCCCCACCCCGATGCCGCACCGTGATGCGGCCCTGGTTGTTCCGGCCCGCGTGCCGGTGGAGGGAGACCACCAGGGAGCGCTCCGGGGAGTCCTTGGTGATCTCCTCGAAGGTGTAGCCCGTGGCGATCCGTCGGCCTGGGGTGGTCGGTCCGTACTTCTTAATGCCCATTTCCCCTCCTATTAATGCCCATTTCCCCTCCTACGCGAACTGCTCCAGATCGATCTTGTAACCGGGTCGGAGGGTCACGATGGCCTTCTTCCGATCCGGTGTCCGGTACGTGTGCACTCCCCTCCGCCGGACCTTCCCGGGAATCCGGACGGTGTTCACCTTGGCCACCTTCACCCCAAAGATCCGCTCCACCGCCTCCCGGATTTCGGGCTTGGTGGCGTCCCGGGCCACCTCGAACGTGTACTTCCCCGACTCGATGCCCCGCATGCTCTTCTCCGTAAGGATGGGACGGCGCAGGATCTCCCGGAAGTCCCTCACGCAAGCACCTCTTCGATCCGGGGAATCACGGCCTGCTCCAGCAGGATGTGGTCCGCCCACAGGAGGTCCGCCACGTTCAGGGTTCCTGGGCCCAGGACCCGGACCTGGGGCAGGTTGCGGGCGGCCCGGCGCACGAGTTTGTCCTCGTCCCGGGCGATGAGGAGAATCCGGCCCTCTAGCCCCATGCGTTCGAGAAAGGCCACTACCTCCCGGGTCCGTCCCTCCGCGACCCCGAACCCCTCCACTACCCGGAGCCGGGAGGTGGCCACCGCGTCCGAAAGCACGGAGCGCACCGCGAGTCGCCGCATGGCCTTCGGGAGCCGCTGGGTGTAGTCCCGGGGTTTGGGCCCGAACACCACCCCTCCGCCCACGAAGATGGGAGCCCGGACGTCCCCATGGCGGGCGCGGCCCGTGCCCTTCTGGCGCCAGATCTTCCGGGTGCTCCCCGCTACCTCCCCCCGGGTCTTCGTGGAGGCGGTACCGGCCCGGGCCGCCGCCCACTGGGCCACCAGGGCTTGGTGGACCACGGCCTTGTGGGGCTTGATGCCGAAGATCCTCGCAGGAAGCTCCATCTGACCCACCGCACTGCCCTGCGCATCGTACCTGGTGACCACCGGCATCCCATCACCCCCGCGCCTTCGCCTTCCGAACCATCACAAGCCCCCCTCGAGGCCCCGGCACCGCGCCCTTGAGGAGGAGGAGGTGATGTTCGGGATCCACCTTCACCACCGAAAGCCCTCGGACGGTGACGCGCTCGCCCCCCATCCGGCCCGGCATACGCTTGCCCTTCCACACCCTGCCCACGCCGCTCGTGCCGATGGATCCTACGGCCCGATGCATGAGGGAGACCCCGTGGGAGTCCCGTTGTCCCCCGAACCCGTGCCGCTTGATGGCTCCCGCAAACCCCTTGCCCTTACTGGTGCCCGTCACATCCACCTTGTCCCCTTCGGAGAACACCGCCACCGTGATCTCCTGCCCCACCCGGTACTCCTCTCCATCCTCCATCCGAAATTCCCGGAGGACCCGATGGGGCCGCACCCCGGCCTTGCGGAACACGCCCCGCATGGGTTTGTTCACCCGGTGCTCCGGTACTGGCTCGAACCCCAGCTGCACCGCGCGGTAGCCATCCCGCTCCAGGGTGCGCAGCCCCACGACCACGTTCGGAGTGGCCCCCACCACGGTCACGGGCACCACCGCGCCCGTGCGCTCGTCAAAGATCTGTGTCATCCCGAGCTTTCGTCCTAAGATCGCCACCATGGGACCACCCCCTCCCACCTCCTACAGCTTGATCTCGATGTCCACGCCCGCGGGGAGGTCCAGCGTCATCAGGGCGTCCACGGTCTTCTGGGTGGGCTCCAGAATGTCGATGAGCCGCTTGTGTGTGAGGATCTGGAAGTGCTCCATAGACTCCTTGTCCGTATGGGGGGATCGGATCACGCAGTACACGTTCCGGTCCGTGGGAAGCGGCACCGGGCCGCTCACCCGGGCCCCGGTCCGTCGCACCGTCTCCACGATCATGGCCGCGGACTGATCCAGCAACCGGTGATCGAAAGCGCGCAGCTTGATGCGAATGCGCTGTGCCATGGGACTCCTCCCTAGGCTCTCGCGGTCACGGGCCGTCCCCGGACGATGCCCTCCGCCACGTTCGGCGGCACCTCCTCATAGTGGGAGAACTCCATGGTGTACGAGCCCCTCCCCTGGGTCATGGACCGAAGGTCCGTGGCATATCCGAACATCTCCGCCAGGGGCACCAGGGCCGTGATGACCCGCATTCCCGCCCGCTCTTCCATGGACTGGATGCGGCCGCGGCGGGCGTTGAGATCGCTGAGGACGTCCCCCAGGTAGGCCTCTGGGGTTGTCACCTCCACCTTCATGATGGGCTCCAGCAGCACCAACCCCGCCTTGGTGGCGGCGTCCTTGAAGGCCAGGGAACCCGCGATCTTGAAGGCCAGCTCCGAGGAGTCCACCTCATGGTACGACCCGTCCACGAGGATGGCCCGCACGTCCACCACGGGGTATCCCGCCAGCACCCCCGTTTCCATGGCCTCCCGGATCCCCTGCTCGATGGCCTTGTGGAACTCCTTGGGCACCACCCCGCCCGTGGTACGGTCCACGAACTCGAACCCCCCTCCGCGCGGTAGCGGTTCGATGTCCAGGATCACGTGTCCATACTGCCCACGACCGCCGGTCTGCCGGATGAACTTCCCCTCCCCCCGGGCGGAAACCCGGACGGTCTCCTTGTAGGCCACCTGGGGCCGGCCCACCCGGGCTTCCACCTTGAACTCCCGCAGCAGGCGGTCCGTGATGATCTCCAGGTGCAGCTCGCCCATGCCCGAGACGATGGTCTGTCCGGTTTCCGGGTCGTACCGCACCTTGAAGGTAGGATCCTCCTCCGCCAGTTTGGCGAGGGAGACGGCAAGCTTGTCTGCGTCCGCCTTGGTCTTCGGCTCGATGGCCACGGAGATCACGGGCTCCGGGAACTGCATGGCCTCGAGCAGAATAGGGGCCGCCTCATCGCACAGGGTGTCTCCCGTGGTGGTGACCCGCAGCCCCACCGCGGCCACCACGTTCCCCGCGGTGGCCTCCGGGATGTCCTCCCGGTGGTTGGCGTGCATCTGGAGGATGCGGCTCACCCGCTCCCGAATCCCCTTGGTGGCATTGAAGACGTAGCTGCCGGCCTTCAGGGTCCCAGAGTAGACCCGGAAATATGTGAGCTTCCCCACGTAGGGATCCGTCATGATCTTGAAGGCGAGGGCCGCAAAGGGAGCCTGCTCGTGCGGAGGACGCTCCTCCACTTCCCCCGTCAGAGGATTGGAGCCCCGCACGGGGCCGATGTCGAGGGGGGAAGGGAGGTAGTCCACCACGGCATCCAACAGGGGCTGCACCCCCTTGTTTCGGAAGGAGGAGCCCGCCAGCACGGGGACGAGCTCCCCGGAAATCGTCCCCTGACGGAGGGCCCGCTTGAGAAGAGGCTCCGGAATGGGCTGCCCCTCCAGGTAGGCCACCATGACCTCGTCCGAGACCTCCGCGGCAGCCTCCACCAGCTTCTCCCGGTATTCCCGGGCCCGGTCCAGCAGATCCCCCGGGATGGCGGTCTCATCGGATCGGGTTCCGAGGTCGTCCAGGTAGATGATGGACTTCATGCGCACCAGGTCCACCACACCCCGAAAGCCATCCTCCGCGCCGATGGGGAGCTGCACGGGAACCGCATTCGCCCCGAGCCGCTCCCGAACCATCTGAACGACCCGGAGGAAGTCCGCGCCCGTGCGATCCATCTTGTTCACGTACACGATGCGGGGCACCCGGTAGCGGTCCGCCTGCCGCCAGACGGTCTCCGACTGGGGTTGAACGCCTTCCACCGCACTCAGGATGACAATGGCCCCGTCCAGGACCCGCAGGCTACGCTCTACCTCCACGGTGAAGTCCACGTGCCCCGGGGTATCGATGATGTTGATGCGATGGTCCCGCCAGAAGCAGGTGGTGGCCGCGGAGGTGATGGTGATCCCGCGTTCCCGCTCCTGGACCATCCAGTCCATGGTGGCGGACCCCTCATCGACCTCGCCCAGGCGGTGAACCCGACCCGTGTAGAACAGGATGCGTTCCGTGGTCGTGGTCTTCCCCGCGTCGATGTGGGCGATGATTCCGATGTTGCGGATGCGTCCGATCGGTACCTTCGTCATCACGTCCTCATCACCACCGATAGTGGGCAAAGGCCTTGTTGGCCTCCGCCATGCGATGCACCTCGTCCCGCCGCTTCACGGCCCCGCCCTGACCCTGGGCCGCATCCAGGATCTCCGCGGCCAGCTTCTCGATCATGCTCCGGCCGGACCGCTGCCGGGCGTATTCCACCAGCCACCGGATGCCGAGGGATACCCGTCGCTCGGGCCGCACCTCGATGGGCACCTGATACGTGGCGCCGCCCACCCGGCGGGGGCGGACCTCCAGGATCGGCATCACGTTCCCCATGGCCTTCTCCAGGACCTGAACCGCAGGCTGGCCGGTTCTCTCCTCCACCCGGCGGAGGGCGCCGTAGACGATCCACTCCGCCACGGTCTTCTTCCCCTTCTTCATAACCTTGTTGATGAGCCGCTGGACGAGGGGACTCCCGTACACCACGTCCGGCGGAATCACCCGGGGCGGGACCGGTCCTTTGCGCGGCATCCTCCTCCCCCTACTGCTTGGGCCGCTTGGCCCCGTACTTGCTGCGTCCCTGCCGTCGGCCCACCACCCCTGCCGCGTCCAGAGCCCCCCGCACGATGTGGTACCGGATGCCGGGCAGGTCCTTTACCCGGCCTCCCCGGACCAGGACCACGGAGTGCTCCTGGAGGTTGTGCCCGATGCCCGGGATGTAGGCCGTGACCTCCACCCCGTTCGTAAGCCGGACCCGCGCGATCTTCCGCAAAGCGGAGTTCGGCTTCTTCGGGGTCATGGTCTTGACCTGGATGCACACCCCGCGCTTGAAGGGGTTCCCCTGGAGCGCCGGCGACTTACTCTTGTGCCGCAAGGGCTCCCGCCCGTAGCGCACCAGTTGATTGATGGTCGGCATCCGACATCCCCTCCCACAAGAGTCCTCAAATTTGTCTCACAGCCCACCTCTCCCGGCTCCCGCCGGGCACCAGGCGATCCCGTCAGATCCCCTGCACGCGCTCGGAACGGGGTATTCCGAATCCCGCGCCCGATGGACAGCCGGCCTACCCGCCAGCGGATCCCCGGGGGAGACCTCGGAGATCATGGCACCGAACGTCCTGCGGCGCGGTGGCTGCCTCGACGACGCAGTTCAGTAGCGATCCGCCGGACCCGGGGTTACGCCTCCGAAGCGGGTCCCTTCAGGATCGCGGCCGCGGCCGCGTCCACCGCGATCCCACACGCACGTCCCAGC
The DNA here is from genome assembly GCA_025059775.1 of Armatimonadota bacterium. Classification (NCBI taxonomy): domain Bacteria; kingdom Bacillati; phylum Armatimonadota; species Armatimonadota bacterium. Next base: position 30,978 of record JANXCW010000005.1, on the reverse strand, counting down.
TCCCGCTTGGTATGTTCCTGCACCAGCGGGAGCCCCTGCTGCTGCGCCGCCCGCACCACCGACTCCGTGACCCGCGGGTCCGCGTCCTTCGCCACGAACACCACCAAGGCCTTTCCCCTCTGGATGGCCTTGGTCGTCTGGTTCGTTCCCACCGCACGGTACGCGGCCTGGCGCAGCGCCTCAAGCGTCACGGCCCCAGCCTCCTCCAGGAAGCCCGTGGCCTCCTGTCCTCAGGGACCTGCGGGCCTCTCAGAGGATAGACAATCCACCTGGACCTGTCAACGGAGGAGGGCATCGCCTGGAGGTCCTCCGCGGTTGCCTCCTCCACCCGATGACCCGGCCTGAAGGCGTGCCCGCCAAGCATGCCCCGGACGTGATCCACGCCTCCTGTGAGGCAAGCCCAGCAAATTGACGCCGGACGGCGGGGGAAATACAATGCGGCCGTGCGGTCCCGGGTCTCCGCGACTTCCCTGGGAGTGGCCGTGTTCGGCCTGGGTGAGGCCGGCAGCGCGATGGCGGAGGACCTGGCCCGGGCAGGGGCCCGGGTGGTGAGCTGGGATCCGCAGCCCAAGCGCGTTCCCCAAGGGGTGATCCTCGCGCGGGATCCCCTCACCGCGATAGCGGGCGCCGAGGTGGTCCTGGTGCTCACCCCGCCCGCGGCCGCCCTGGAGGTGGCCTCGGCCGTGGGCGGGCAGCTAAGGCCTGGCCAGGTATATGCGGACTGCAACAGCACCTCTCCAGCTGTAAAGCGACGGGCCGCGGCCCTGGTGGAGCCTTCTGGGGCCCTGTTCGCGGACGTGGCCCTGATGGCGCCCGTACCCGGACGGGGCATCCGCACCCCTGCCCTGGCCAGCGGCCCGGGCGCGGGGGCGCTAGCGGATCGCCTGGCGCCGTTGGGGATGCCGGTACGGGTTCTGGGGCCGGAGGTGGGCCTAGCCGCCGGTCGCAAGCTGGTGCGCAGCGTATTCATGAAGGGCCTTGCGGTCTCCGTCCTGGAAGCCCTCGCAGCAGGTCGGGCGCTGGGCTGTGAGTCGGAAGTCTACGAGGACATCTCGAGGACCCTGGAGGAAGCCGACGCGTCGTTGCTGCACCGCCTCGTGGAGGGAACGTACCGGCACGCGGCGCGGCGGATGGACGAGATGCGGGCCGCCTGCGAGCTGCTGGACGAGCTGGGGATCCCTGGCCGGGTTGCCCGGGCGTGCGCGGCGTGGCTGGAGGAACTGGCGGGGCGGAGCTGAGGGAAGGGCACGCGAGGGCTTTCGGCCCACCGCCTGGTGGCCGGGAGCAGGCGAGGGGCTCGCGGCGTACGGGGGAGCAGGACCGCGGCCGCGTCACCCGGAGGGGGATTTCCGGGAAGCACCCTTGGGCGGCCGCCGGCGGTCCTTCCAGAGGCGCTGCAGGCGCTCGCGGATCTTCGCCTCATGCCCCCGATCCGTGGGCTCGTAGTACACGCGTCCCTGGAGATTCTCCGGGAGGTAGTCCTGCTCCACGAACCCGTCGGGGAAGTCGTGCGGATAGCGGTAGCCCCGGCCGTGGCCAAGCTGCGCACTCCCCGGGTAGGAAGCGTCCCGCAGGTGCGGGGGAACCGGAAGAGCAGGAAGCCGCTCCAGATCCGAACGGGCCTGAGCTAAGGCCCGCACCACCGCGTTGCTCTTCGGCGCGCACGCGATGTAGAGGGCGGCTTCCGCGAGGGGGATCCGGGCCTCGGGTAGGCCTACGAATTCCACCGCGTGCGCGGCCGCAACGGCCACGATGAGTGCCAGGGGATCCGCGAGCCCCACGTCCTCCGCCGCGTGCACCACCAGGCGACGGGCGATGAACCTGGGATCCTCTCCGGCCTCCAGCATCCGGACGAGCCAGTACACCGCGGCGTCCGGATCCGAGCCCCGCAGGCTCTTGATGAAGGCGCTCGCCACGTCGTAGTGCTCGTCTCCGGATCTGTCGTACCGGATCACCCGCCGCTGCAACGCCTCCTCCACCGCCCCGAGCCCCACCCGTCGTACACCGTCCGCATCCGGCGGCGTGGTCCGGACCGCCATCTCCAGGGCGTTGAGGGCCACCCGGGCATCCCCGTTCGCGGCATCCACCAGGTGCGCCAGGGCCTCCGGGCTGAGCTCCACCCGTTCCCTGCCCAACCCTCGCTCGGGATCCCGCAGGGCCCGCTCCACGATCTCCTGGATCTCCTCCGGCCGCAGGGGCTCCAGGCGCAGGAGGCGACAGCGGGAGAGCAGGGTGGGGTTCACGTCGAAGAAGGGATTCTGGGTGGTGGCGCCGATGAGCACCACGGTGCCCTCCTCCACCGCGGGGAGCAGGAGATCCTGCTGAGCTCGGTTGAACCGGTGGATCTCGTCGATGAAAAGCACGGTCCGCTCCCCCCGGTACCGGAGCCGATCCCTGGCCTCCTGGATCACCCGCCGCACATCCGCCACGCCGCTCGTCACCGCGTTGAGGGAGACGAAGTGGGCTCGGAGGACGTTGCTCAAAACCCTGGCCAGGGAGGTCTTGCCGGTTCCCGGAGGGCCGTACAGGATCAGGGAAGCGAGCTCCCCGGAGGTCAGAAGCCGGTGGAGGAACCTGCCGGGCCCCACCAGGTGCTGTTGCCCCACGAACTCCTCCAGGGTGCGCGGCCGCATCCGTGCCGCGAGGGGAAGCGAGGCCTGGTCTGGCTCGAACAGTGCCATCCAGGCTCAGGATGGCACCTCCCGGGAGGATGGGCAAGCCGTCTACCCCGGGGGGATGACGGCGATGTGCACCTCCCGGAGCTGCTCCGGGTCCACCTCGCTGGGTGCCCCCATCATCAGATCCGTGGCGCTGGCGGTCTTGGGGAAGGCGATCACGTCCCGGATGGTGTCCCTCCCGGCCAGCAGCATCACGAGCCGATCGAACCCGAAGGCGATGCCACCATGCGGGGGGGCTCCGTACTGGAAAGCCTCCAGGAGGAACCCGAACCGTGCCTGGGCCTGCTCCGGCGAGAGGCCCAGGAGGGTAAAGATCCGCTCCTGCAGCTCCCGCCGGTGGATTCGGATGCTCCCTCCTCCCACCTCCACACCGTTCAGCACGAGATCGTAGGCCTTCGCTCGCACCCGGAGGGGATCCGTCTCCAGCAGGGGCAGGTCCTCGTCCATGGGCGCGGTGAAGGGGTGGTGCACGGCCACGTACCGTCCCCCTTCCGGGTCGTACTCCAGCAGCGGGAAGTCCACCACCCATGCGAACCGAAAGGTGTTGGGAGGAATGAGACCGAGCCGGCGCGCCAGCTCCTGCCGTAACCTCCCCAGGGCCACGGAGACCCGCGGCGGATCGTCCGCGGCGAGGAGCACCAGATCCCCCGTGCGGGCGCCCAGGGCTTCCCGTAACGCATCCAGCTGCCCCTCGGTGAGGTTCCTGGCGATCGCCCCCCTCGGGCCCTCGGGGGTGAGTCCCAGGGGAACCAGGCCTCTCAGCCCCTCGGTCACCGCCCGCTCCCGCAGCTCCTCGAGGGCTTTCCGGCTCAGATCCGCCTGCCCAGGAACGCAAAGGCCCCGCACCACTCCCCCGGCTGCCACGACCTCCCGGAAGACCCGCACCTCGCTGTGGGCGAAGATTTCGGTGAGGTCCGCGATCTCCAGGCCGTAGCGCAGATCCGGCTTGTCCGTCCCGTACCGGGCCATGGCCTCCGCGTACGGGAGCCGTGGGAAGGGAAGGGGCACCTCGATCCCCATCACCTCCCGGAGGAGGTGGTGGAGGAGGCGCTCGCTGAGTTCCAGCACATCCTCCCGGTCCACGAAGGACATCTCCAGGTCGATCTGGGTGAACTCCGGCTGGCGGTCGGCCCGCAGATCCTCGTCCCGGAAGCAGCGGGCGAGCTGGAAGTACCGATCGAAACCCGCCACCATGAGGATCTGCTTGAGGAGCTGCGGGGACTGCGGCAGCACGTAGAACTTGCCCGGATGCAGGCGGCTGGGCACGAGGAAGTCCCGGGCACCCTCCGGCGTGGTCCGGATGAGGTGAGGGGTCTCGACCTCCACAAACCCCTCCTGGCTCAGGAACTCCCGGGTGGCCTGTGCGAGCCGGTGCCGGAGGAGGAGGTTATGCTGCATGCTGGGCCGCCGCAGATCGAGGTATCGGTAGCGGAGCCGGACGGCCTCGTCCACGTCCTCCTCGTCGGAGATCTCAAAGGGGGGCGTACGGGAGGGATTCAGGATTTCCATCCGATGGGCTCGCACCTCCACCGCCCCGGTCGCCAGCTTCGGGTTCACCGTGTGGGGCGGGCGGAGGACCACTTCCCCCTCGACCTGTACCACGTACTCTGAGCGGGCCTGGTCCGCGACCGCATGGGCCTGTGGGGTCTGCGGGCTCGCGATCACCTGCACGATGCCGGACCGGTCCCGCAGATCTAGGAAGATCAGGCTCCCCAGATCCCGACGGCGGTGTACCCACCCGCACAGACGCACGCGCTGACCCGCGTGCTCGGGCCGCAGTTCCCCGCAACCGTGGGTGCGGAACCGGGTAGGCCTCATCCCGACCCCTCCTGCAGAACCCCTACCACCCGGCTCAGGGGGACCACCCGTTGCGTGCCCACCCGGAGGTCCCGGACCACCGCCTCTTCTCGCGCCAGACCCGCGTCCTCCAGGATCACCGCGAACTGCGCCCCGAGGCGCGCCGCATGCCGCAGCTGGGCGCTGAGGCTCCGGCCCATGAGGTCTCCCTCGGCCCGAAACCCAGTTTCCCGCAGCCGATCCAGGAGCCCGAAGGCCTCCTGTTCTGCCCGCGGGCCGCGGCTCGCGACGTACACCTCCACCCGCCAGGTGTCCTCCGGCACCACCCCCTCCTGCTCCAGGACCAGCAGCAACCGCTCGATCCCCAGGCCGAAGCCCACGCCGGGCGTCGGAGGTCCTCCCAGGGCCTCCGCGAGCCCATCGTACCGCCCGCCGCCGAAGACCGCGTTCTGAGCGCCAAGCCTCCCGCTGAAGACCTCTGCGGCCGTCCGGGTGTAGTAGTCGAGTCCCCGCACGATGAAGGGGTCCACCTCCGTGAGGATCCCGAGCCACGCGAACCGCCGCACCACCTCCTCGAAGTGCATCCGGCACGCGTCACAGAGGTAGTCCAGCATCTTGGGCGCATCTCGGGCGATCTCCCGGGTGCGCTCCACCTTGGAATCGAAGATGCGCAGCGGGTTCGTCTGCAGCCTCCGACGGCTGTCCTCGTCCAACTGGTCCACGAACCGCTCGAAGTACTCCCGGAGCCGCCGAAGGTAGGGCGGCCGACAGGCCGCATCCCCCACGCTGTTGAGGTGCACCCGGATCTCCCGTAACCCCAGGCTCTGCAGGATTCGGATGGGAAGCGCGAGCACCTCCACGTCCGCGGCGGGAGAGGAGGTGCCCAGGATCTCCGCACCGAACTGGGTGTGCTGTCGGTACCGCCCCGCCTGCGGGCGATCGTACCGGAACATCTCCGCGACGTAGTACAGCTTCACGGGCTGCGGCCAGGTGTGGAGGCCGTGCTCGAGGTACGCCCGCATCACCGCGGCTGTTCCCTCGGGCCGGAGGGTGAGGCTGCGCCCTCCCCGGTCCGTGAAGGTGTACATCTCCTTCTCCACGATGTCCGTCCCTTCCCCTACACCTCGCAGGAACACCTCCGTGTGCTCCACCACGGGGGTCCGGATCTCCCGGTACCCGTACCGGTGCGCGAACTCCCGACACCGGGCGAGCACGCGTTGCCACCGCTCGGACTCCGGGGGGAGCACGTCCCGCATCCCGCGGGGTGCCTGGTACTTCACCACGGGGACCCCTCCAAATCAAAGCGCTCCGCCCGGTGGGAGGAACGGAGCGACGCTGTGTGGCCTCCGGCCACCGATCCCGCTCGCCTTTCTGGGATTGTACCAGAGTGGTGGGTCCCGTGCCACGCGTGGCAAAATGGCGGTGCGAAGGTTCCGTTTCCAGAGCAGGAGGTGGACATGCAGGCCATCATCCTCGCCGGAGGAAAGGGGGAACGGCTGCGCCCCTACACCCAGGACCGCCCCAAACCCATGGTGGAGGTGCTGGGGATTCCCATCCTGGGCTACCAGATCCAGTGGCTCCGGGTGCAGGGGATCACGGACATCGTGATCGCCTGCGGGTACCGGCACGAGGTGATTCGGGACTACTTCGGGGACGGTCGCAAGTGGGGAGTGCGGATCCGGTACTCCGTGGAGGAGGAGCCCTTGGGCCGGGGCGGAGCCCTCCGGCAGGCCATGGGTCTTGTGGAGGAGGATGTGTGCATCGCCACCAACGGGGACGTCATCACCAACGTGCGGATCCAGGAGGTGCTGGCCCAGCACCGGGCGAACGGGTGGCTCGTGACCGTGGTCCTCACCCCCTTCGTCAGCCCCTACGGCATCGTGGAGGTGGCAGGGGACGGTCGGATCGTGGCCTTCCGGGAGAAGCCGGAGCTGCCGTACTGGATCAACGCGGGGATCTACGTGCTGAACCGAGAGGTCGAGGCGCTGCTCCCGGAGGTGGGGGATCACGAGACCACCACCTTCCCCCGTCTCGCCGCGGAGGGCCGGTTGGGCGGGTTTCGGTCCCGGGCATACTGGAAGGGGGTGGACACCATGAAGGACCTCTCCGAGGTCAGCAAGGACCTGGAGGATCGGCTGCTCTCCGCGTTTCTGGGGTGAGAAGCCCGCCACGCGAGGGCTACGGGTCCCGAAGCGCCATGGCCACCGTCACCGCCCCCACCACCTTCCCGCCCCCCTTCCGGAGCGTTCGGGCGCACTCCGCCAGGGTGCTGCCCGTGGTGCGCACGTCGTCTACGAGCACCGCCCGAAGCCCCCTCACGGGTGCGCGTACGGAGAAGGCACCCCGGACGTTGCTCCGACGCTCCGCCTCCGAAAGGTCCACCTGGGGCACCGTGGGCCGGACCCGCACGAGGGCCCGGAGGAGAGGAATCCCGGTCTGCCTCGCGAGGACCTTCGCCAGTTCCTCGGCCTGGTTGAAGCCCCGCTCCCGCTCCCGGCTTGGATGCAGGGGTACTGGGACGAGGGCGTCCGCAGCGGAGAGAACCGGATCCCCCCGGACCACCGCCGCCAGCACCTGCCCCAGGGGGTCTGCGAGCGCGATCCGGCGGCGGTACTTGAAAGCGTGCAGGGCGTCCCGCAATCGGCCCTCGTAGAGCCCGAAGGCCCGCATCCGCAGAGGATCCTTGCAGGCCCGGCACGGGATACACGTGAAGGCGAGGTCCTGGGGACCCCGAAGGGGTCGGCCGCACACCTGGCAAAGGGGCGGTCCGATGCGGGAGAACCGCCCCAGGCAGTCCTCACACAAGGGGAAACTCCCTCCCGCTCCGCACACCTGGCAGCGGGGAGGAAACAGGAGATCCAGAACGACCCTTAGCCAAGGCCGGAGGAGTCCTGAAAGCCGGCCGTCCCCCCGGAATCCCATCCCTGGAGACAAACGAATCCCGGAGGGCGCTTGGGGTGTTGAGGACTAGAGGAGCCCAGCAAGGGCCTCCCGGAACCGTCGGAGGGAAGCGAGGTGCTCCTCGACGGTCCGGAACCCGCTGCGCATGGTGTTCACGCTGAGGTGCGTGCCTCCGCACGCCTGCCACCCGCGGACCGCCTCGGGCCACCGTTCGGGCGGGATCTCCCCAAGGTGCATCCGGCCCTCGATCCCGAACCGGTCCGGGTCACGGCCCGCCTCCCGAACATACCCGCGCACCCTATCTATGAGCTCCGCGGCCTGAGGGCTGGGCGTCAGCTGCGAGATCCACCCGTCCGCAATCCGGCTCAAGCGGCGCAGGGCCCGATCTGCGCTCCCGCCCATCCAGACGGGAATGGGACGCTGTACGGGCAGGGGAAGGATGCCCGCACGGCGGATCCTGTGGTAGCGGCCCTCGAAGTCCACCAGTTCCCGCGTCCACAGCAAGCGCAACAGGGTGATCTGCTCCTCCACCCGCCGTCCGCGGTTCCGGAAATTCTCTCCCAGGGCCTCGTACTCCACGGGGTTCCAGCCCAATCCCACGCCCAGGCGCAGGCGGCCACGGCTCAGCACGTCCACCTCCGCCGCCTGTTTGGCGACCAACACCGTCTGCCGCTGGGGAAGGATGAGGATGCCCGTGGTGAGCTCCAGCCTCGAGGTTACCGCCTCAGGTAGCCGAAGAGCACGAAGGGTTCGTGGAAGGGCGATTCGTGGGTGTAGGGAGGTCTGAGGATTCCCAGCTCCCGGAGCCGGTCCGGAGGGGCACCCACCACGTGTTCGTAGGCCAGCAGGTGGTGGTAGCCCATCTCCTCCACCGCCTGCGCGAACTCCCGGATCGCGCCCGGATCGTTCCCGATCTCCGTCTGGGGGAACACCACGCCGATGCGCACGCCCCACCTCCTCGCGGATACCGATCTATGTCCCCTCCCGCCAGGACTCCAGATACGCCCGCTGCTCCGGGGTGAGCTCGTCGATCCGAACGCCCATGCTCTGAAGCTTCAGGGCCGCCACCTGCCGGTCGATGGCCTCCGGCACCGGGTACACCTGGGGCGCGAGCCCACGCCCTGCGTGCACGAGCCACTCCACGCACAGGGCCTGGTTCGCGAACGACATGTCCATGACCGCGGCGGGATGTCCCTCCGCGGCCGCGAGGTTCACGAGCCGCCCCTCCGCCAGCACGTACAGCCGTCGGCCGTCCGGAAGGATGTACTCGTCCACGTGCTCCCGCACCCGTCGCCGCCCCACGCTCATAGCTTCCAGAGCCCTGAGGTCGATCTCCACATCGAAGTGGCCCGCGTTCGCCAGCACCGCCCCGTCCCGCATCCGATCGAAGTGCTCCCGCCGCAGGACCCCGCGGTTCCCGGTCACCGTCACGAACACCTCCCCAACCCGGGCGGCCTCCAGGGAGGGCATCACCACAAACCCATCCATCACCGCCTCCAGGGCCGGGAGCGGGTCCACCTCCGTGACGATGACGTGCGCGCCCAGCCCTCGTGCCCGAGCCGCTACCCCTCGGCCACAGGCCCCGTACCCACACACCACCACCCTCCGGCCCGCCAGCAGGAGGTTCGTGGCCCGCAGGATCCCGTCCAGGGCTGACTGGCCGGTTCCATACCGGTTGTCGAACCAGTGCTTGGTCTTCGCGTCGTTCACCGCCACGATGGGATACCGCAGGGCCCCCTCCCGGGCCATGGCCCGGAGCCGGAGGACGCCCGTGGTGGTCTCTTCGGTTCCGCCCACCACGCCTTCCAGGAGGTCCGTGCGCCGGGTATGGAGGGTGGTCACGAGATCCGCACCGTCGTCCAGGGTGAGGTGCGGCTGGAGCTCCAGGGCCTGCTGGATGTGGCGGTAGTAAGTCTCGCGGTCCTCCCCGCGGATGGCGAAGACCGGCACCCCTTCCTCCGCCAGGGCCGCGGCCACCTCATCCTGGGTGGAGAGGGGGTTGCTGGCACACAGGGCCACCTCCGCTCCCCCCGCCACCAGGGTCTGCACCAGGACCGCGGTTTCGCTGGTGACGTGCAGACATGCGGCGATGCGATGCCCCGCGAGGGGTTTCTCCCGGGCGAACCGGTCCCGGATAAGCCGCACCACGGGCATCTCCCGCTCCGCCCACGCGATGCGGTCGCGCCCATGGGACGCGAGAGTGGGATCTTTGACCTCGAACCGCACTATTCGATGAAGTCCCGGAGCCGCTTGCTGCGGGAGGGATGGCGCAGCTTGCGCAGCGCCTTGGCCTCGATCTGGCGAATGCGCTCCCGGGTAACCCCGAACTCCCGGCCCACCTCCTCCAGGGTGCGGGGCCGGCCGTCGTCCAGCCCGAACCGCAGCTTCAAGACCTTCCGCTCCCGCGGGGTCAGGGTCTCCAGCACGCTCTCCAGCTGCTCCTTAAGAAGGGTGTAGCTGGCGGCCTCCGCGGGCGCCAGGGCCTCCTGGTCCTCGATGAAGTCTCCGAGATGCGAGTCCTCCTCCTCCCCGATGGGGGTCTCCAGGGAGATGGGCTCCTGGGCGATCTTCATGATCTCCCGTACCCGCTCCGGCGTGAGGCCCATCTCCTCCGCGATCTCCTCCGGGGTGGGCTCGCGCCCTTTCTGCTGTAGGAGCTGCCGGCTCACGCGCACCAGCTTGTTGATGGTCTCCACCATGTGCACGGGGATGCGGATGGTTCGAGCCTGATCCGCCAGGGCCCGGGTGATGGCCTGCCGGATCCACCAGGTGGCGTAGGTACTGAACTTATAGCCCTTGCGCCAGTCGAACTTCTCCACGGCCCGGATCAGACCCAGATTCCCCTCCTGGATGAGGTCCAGAAAGAGCATGCCCCGACCCACGTACTTCTTCGCAATGGCCACCACCAAGCGCAGGTTGGCCTCGATGAGCTTACGCTTCGCCTCCTCATCGCCCTTCTCCATGCGCTTGGCAAGCTCCACCTCCTCCTGCGCGGTCAGCAACGGCACCCGGCCGATCTCCTTCAGGTACATGCGGACAGGGTCGTCCACGGAGATCCCTTCCAGGGTCTCCACCTCCACCGCCTTTTCCTGGTCCTCTTCCTCCTCGTCCTCCCGGTCCTTGACGACGATGTCCATCTCCTGGAGGAGGTTGAAGACCCGCTCGCTCTCCTCCGCGTCCGTCTCCACCGCGGGGATGGCCCGCACGATCTCCTCGTACAGGAGATGCCCCTTCTTCCGACCGAGCTCGATGAGGTCCCGGAGCTCGGGGAAGAGATCGTCCGAAAGCGGCCGGATTTCCGGCACGCCCGCCTTCTTCTTGTTCGCCTTCGCAGGCATCGTCCCTCAGATCCCCTTCCCAGGCTGGTCTTGTCGAAGACGCTGGAGTTCCTCCTGGATCCGACGTACCGCTCCCAGGTCCCCGGATCGCTGCGCCTCCTCTAGCTCACGAACGAGTGCGGCGATCCGTTCCTTCCGTTGAACCTCCCGGAGGCGCAGGAGCCCCCCCTCCAGGTCGGGAATGGGCGGCCGCTCACCGAAAATCAAACGGTCGAGGGCCGCCCGGGCTTCCTCCCCCAGGGCCTTCCGGGCCGCATGGACGTCCCCCACAGCCTGGGCGAGGGCCCGGAAGATCTCCCGGTGCACCTCGCCCGCGAAGTCCTCCTCCCTCAGCTCTCGGAGAAGGCGTTCCCGGGCTACCGCATCGTCCAACATCAGCATGAGCAGGTACCGCTCCACCACCGGCCGTTCGCTGGCCCGCTCCAACGCGATTCGGGCGGGGTCGAACACACCATCCCCCCTGCGCCCTCCCTTCCCGGGCCGCAGGGCACCGGCGCGGTGGCGAACCACTTCCTCCGGAACGCCGAGTCGCTTGACGAGCTGCGTCAGATACTCGTCGCGGGCCAGTTCGTGCCGGTAGCTCGCTAGCAGGGGGATCAGTTCGTCAACGATCCGGATTTTCCCTTCCACCGTCTGGGGGGAATGTGTGCGCAGGAGGTAGTCCAGCCGGAAGTGGAACACGGGTCGGGCCCCTTCCACCACCCGCAGGAAGGCATCCCGGCCGTGGCGGCGCAGGAAGAGGTCCGGATCCATCCCCTCCGGGAGGGTGACAGCCCGCACGCTCAGGCCCGCTTCCTCGAAGAGGGGCAAGGCCCGAACCGCGGCCCGCTGCCCCGCCTCGTCGGAGTCGTAGACCAGCACCACCGATGCGGTGAACCGGCGCAGCAAGGCCACCTGGTCCGGGGTCAGGGCCGTACCCAGGGAGGCCACCGTGTGCTGGATGCCATGCTGATGGCAGGTGACGGCGTCCAGGTATCCCTCCACCACCACCGCGTAGCCGGCCTGCCGGATGGCCTCCCGCGCGAAGTTTAGGGCGTACAGGGTCCGCCCTTTGTGAAAAACCGGACTCTCCCGGGAATTGAGATACTTCGGCTGGTCCTCCTCCCGGAGGGCGCGGCCGCCGAAGGCCACGGGCCGGTCCTGAAGGTCCAGGATGGGGAACATGAGCCGGTGCCGGAAGACGTCGTAGTGCCCGCCGCCGCCGCGGGGTGCTACGAGACCTGCCTTTTCCAGTACCTCCGCCGCATGCCCGCTTCGCCGGAGGTGCTGGAGGAGGAGGTCCCAGGCCTCGGGAGCGTAGCCCAGCCGGAAGCGGTCCGCGGCCTGTGGCGTGATCTCCCGCTGCCCGAGGTACTCCCGGGCCACCCGTCCGGAGGAGGGGTGGAGCAAGGTTTCCCGGTAGAACCGCGCCGCGGCGTCGAGAGCGCGGAGAAGGGCCTCCACCTCCCCCCGGACGGGCAGGCGCTCCTCCAGGGGGACGCCCGCCCGCCGGGCCAGCTCCCGCAGGGCCTCTGGGAACGAGACGCCCTCCACCCGCATGAAGAAGTCGAAGACGTCTCCTCCGGCTCCGCACCCGAAGCAGTAAAACAGTCCCCGCTCCCGGTCCACGGTAAAGGAGGGGGTCTTCTCCGTGTGGAACGGGCACAGGCCCACGTACCGCCGTCCGCTCCTCCGCAAGGAGACGTACGCGGAGGCGAGCTCCACCAGGTCGATGCGCGAGCGGATCTGCTCCCGGACCTCCTCCGTCACCATCCCCGACTGCCCACCCTCCTTCGCCTTCCCGGAACGTTCAGAATCCCTGGGTATCCGCCTCCCTGAGGCCTCAAGCGATTCGGAATCCATCCCCGGCCGGACAAAAACGGCGGGACCCGCAGCGCCCGCCTCGGGTCCCGCTCGCGCTCCCCCTCTGCCCCTCTAATGTCCGTTCTTTCGCGAACGATCCTGAAACTCCTCCTCTCCCGGACCGGAAAGATTTCCCGCTAGCGGGGCCAGCTCCTGGGGAGGAAGAGGGACTCCGCGATCCGTACCGCGTAACGATCCGTCATCCCCGCGAGGAAGTCGCACACCACCCGGGGGAGGGGCTCCCCGAGGGCAACCAGCCGCTGGTACTCTGGGGAGATCTGCTCCGGATGTTCCAGGAAGTGCTCGAAGAGCATCCGCAGCAGGCGCTGGGCCCGCGGTTCCTCCGCCTTCGCCACGGGGTTGAGATAGACCCGCTCGAACAGGAAGTCCTTGAGGAGGTCCAACGCCTGGCGTACGGGTTCACTCATGACGATCCGGGGCTGGTCCTCGCTGCTCGTGACCACGTCCCGTACCAAGACGTCCACCCACCGGCCCCGGGTGGGGCCCAGCACCTCCCGGACCTCCGCGGGGATCTCCTCCTCCCGCAGGAGACCAGCCCGGACCGCGTCGTCCACGTCGTGGTGCACGTAGGCGATCCGATCCGCCACCCGGACCACCTGCCCTTCCAGGGTGGTGGGGAGTCCGGCTTCGAACTGCATGTCTGAGGCTCCCTTGCTGTGCCCCAGGATTCCGTCCCGCACCTCCCACGTGAGGTTGAGCCCCCACTCCACGGTGCCGTCGGACCGGCGGCGCTGTTCCAGCAGGTCCACAACCCGCAGGCTCTGCTCGGAGTGTCGGAATCCCCCCCACGGCCGCATCGCCTCGTCCAGGGCGGCTTCTCCCGCGTGTCCGAAGGGGGGATGCCCGAGGTCGTGGGCCAGGACGATGGCCTCCGTGAGGTCCTCGTTGAGCCGCAGGGCCCGGGCGATGGTGCGGGCGATCTGGGCCACCTCCAGGGTGTGGGTGAGCCGGGTCCGGTAGTGGTCTCCCTCGGGTGCGAGGAACACCTGGGTTTTGTGCTTAAGCCTGCGGAACGCCTTGCTGTGGATCACCCGGTCCCGATCCCGCTGAAAGCAGGTGCGCAGGTCATCCTCGGGTTCCGGGACGCGTCTTCCCCGCGAATTCCGGCTCAACGTGGCGTAGGGCGAGAGCCGCTCCGCCTCCTCTGCCTCCATCCGCTCCCGGATACGGTGCAGGGAATCCATCACTCCGCCTTCCGTTCCCCGGGAGCCACCGCGAGCCGCGAGAGGTCCGCGATCTCCCGCACCAGCCGCACCACCTCCCCCAGCAGGGTGTGGCGGCGGCGGCGGACCTGTGGATCCGGGTCGTTGACGAAGACGGCATCGAAGAACCGCGCCACAGGGTCCCGCAGTCTGGACAGCTCCACGAGGGCCGCCTCGTACCGCGAGGAGGAGACGCACGTTTCCACCCGGGGGCGTACCGCCCGGATGGCCTCCAGCAAATCCTGTTCCGCCTGGTCTTCGGCCACCGGTTCTTCTCCGGAGAGGAGCGCGGGGTCGAGGATGCGGTGGGCCCGATCGAAGGCCTCGTACAGGGCCGCGAAGGCGGGAGTAGCCCGAAACCGGACGAGGGCCTCCACCCGATCCACCAGATCCGCCACGTCGGACCAGGAAGCGTCCAGCACCGCCTCCACCGTGTCGTGCGGGTATCCCCGCTCCAGCAGCCACGCCCGCAGCCGCCCCAGTACGAAGGCCCAGATCTCCTCCAGGCGGTCCTCCAGGTCCGGGTACCCTCCCAGGGCCCGACGGACCAAGGCAAGCAGCGGGATCCGCACCCGGTGGAGGGAGAGGATCTCAAACAGACTGCCCGCGGCCCGACGCAGTCCGTACGGATCCGCGGAGCCCGTCGGCGCAAGCCCGATCCCGAGGCAACCCGCGAGCGTGTCCGCACGATCCGCGATCCCCAGCAGGGCCCCCAGCCAGCTGCGGGGAGGGGTGTCCTCCGCGGTGCGCGGCCGCAGGTGCTCCGCGATGGCCTCCGCCACAGCCTCCGGCTCGCCATCCAGCCGTGCGTACAGCCCCCCTACGGTGCCCGCAAGCTCCGGGAACTCCCCTACCACATGGGTGGCCAAATCCGCCTTGCACAGCTCCGCGGCGCGTAGGAGGTGCGTCCGCTCCTCCTCCGACAGGCGGAGGTGTTCCGCCAGCCACCCCGCGAGGCCCCGCAGCCGCTCCACCTTGTCCCACACGGTGCCCAGCCGTTCCACGAACACCATCTCCCGAAGCTGCTCCAACCGAGCGGCGAGGGGAACCTTCCGATCCTCCTCGTAGAAGAAGCGGGCATCCTCCAGGCGCGCCCGCAGGACCCACTCGTTCCCTTCCCGCACCTGCTCCAACCCCACCTCGTCCCCGTCCCGCACCGCGAGGAAGTAGGGCAGCAGCTGCCCTTCCCGCTCCACGGGGAAGTAGCGCTGGTGATGCTGCATCACGGTGACAAGGATCTCCCGGGGAAGGCCAAGAAAGTCCGGGTCGAAGGCTCCCCGGAAGGGCGTGGGATGCTCCACAAGGAAGGTGACCTCCTCGAGGAGTGAGGTGGGTACGAGGGCCTGACCGCCCACCTCCGCGGCGAGGCGCCGCACGTCCTCCAGGATCTGCGTTGCCCGTCGCCGGTGATCCACCACCACCCGGGCTTCCTCCATCACCCGCTCGTATTCCGCGGCATGCGGGAGGGCGTGCGGTCCGGGATTGAGGATCCGGTGCCCGCGGGTGGTGCTGCCGCTCCGTACTCCCGCCACCTCGAACGGGATCACCTCGTGGTCCAGCATGGCCACGATCCACCGGATGGGCCGGCCGTACCGCAACTCCTGCGTTCCCCACCGCATGGTCTTGGGGAACGAGAGATCCGTGATGAGACGGGGCAACCGCTCCCGCAGGACCTCCCGAGTGGGCCGGCCCGGGATCCGTACCCGCGCGAACACGTACTCCCCCGCTTCCGTGCTCCTCCGCTCCAGGCTGTCCACGGCCACACCCTGCGATCGCGCGAAGCCCAGCGCCGCCCGCGTGGGCTTTCCCTCCGCATCGTAGGCCACCTTCACCGCTGGGCCCCGTACCTCGCGTACCGCGTCGGCCTGCCGATCCGGCACCTCCTGGGCGGTGAGCACCAGCCTCCGGGGGGTTCCGAAGGTCCGGATCTCGCCGGCCCGAAGCCCCTCCTCGGACAGCAACGCCCGGAGTCCCACCTCCAGCTGTTCCAGGGCCGGAAGCACGAAGCGGGCGGGCATCTCCTCCACACCGATCTCCAGGAGAAGCCTAGGCACCCCGCACCTCCGCGCTCTCTCTCAGGAGGGGCCACCCCATGGCCTCCCGCTGGGCGAGGTAGCGCTCCGCCACCTGCCGAGCCAGGCGACGGCACCGGGCCATGAGGGATGCCCGCTCCTGGACCCCTATCGCTCCCCGGGCATCCAGGAGGTTGAAGACATGGGAGCACTTCAGCACGTAGTCGTAGGCCGGGAGGACGAGGCCCGCCTCCAGGGCCGCACCCGCTTCCTGCTCGTAGGCATCGAACCACGCCCGCAGCCGCTGGACGTCCGCTCGCTCGAACCCATACCGGCTCCACTCCACCTCCTCCCGGTGCCGCAGCTCTCCGTAGGTGATCCCTGGGGCCCACTCCAGCTCGAACACACTGCTCTTCCGCTGCAGGTACATGCACAGCCGCTCCAGTCCGTACGTGATCTCCGCGCACACGGGACGGCAGTCCATTCCCCCGCACTGCTGGAAGTACGTGAACTGGGTGATCTCCATCCCATTGAGCCACACCTCCCACCCCAGGCCCCAGGCACCCAGGGTCGGGGATTCCCAGTCATCCTCCACGAACCGCACGTCGTGCGTGCGGAGATCGATCCCGAGCGCCTCCAGGCTGCGCAGGTACACCTCCTGAACGTCCTCGGGGGAAGGTTTGAGGATGACCTGGTACTGGTAGTACGCACCCAGGCGGTTGGGGTTCTCGCCGTACCGCGCGTCCCCTGGGCGGCGGCTGAACTGCACATACGCCACCTTCCAAGGTTCCGGGCCGAGGGCCCGGAGGAAGGTAGCTGGGTGCATGGTCCCCGCCCCTACCTCCACGTCGTAGGGCTGGGCGATCACGCAGCCGTAGTCCGCCCAGTACCGATCCAGGGCAAGGATGAGTTCCTGAAACCGCATCCGCATCCCTCCAAAACGCGGAGGACCTCCGCCCGATCCGGGACGGAGGCCTCCTGTGCTGTGGCGCCGAGGTGGCGCCACCCCGCCTCTAGCCGATGCCGAGGGGCTCCTCCTCTCGAACCCGCTCCCGGCCCTGCATCCCCGAGACCACGGAGGCCACCAGCAGCCCCAAAAGCCCCGCGGCGGCCCAGACGAGCGGGAGCTCGATGGTCCGGCCGTCCGACCGCAGCCGGACCAGTCCACTCTGGTCCACCCGCACCACCTCCCGTACCTCCTGCAGGGCCTCGGACAGCTTCACCAGGACCTGCTTCGCCCGATCCAGATCGATCTCCATGGGTCGCACCTCACGGAGTCCTCGTCTCGAGTATATCCTCTCCACGCGGCGCTACGGAGGGGACCTGCAGGGTCCGCAGAACTCCCAGGCTGCGCAGGCGTCCCTCGAAGTGAGCTTCCGCGTACGTCACCAGGGCATCCACAGCCTCCGCCCGGGCAGAAGCGGAAAGCCGCAATCGGGCGAGCTCGCGAGGGCGGGCCCGGCTCAGAAACCGCAGGGCTCCCACGGTCTCCCCCCGGATCCCGGGCGCCTGGGGATCCTGGAGGGCACAGGTCGCACACAGGAGACCGCCGGCGAGGATCTGCCATGCTCCATTCCCCTGCACCGACCGCCCGCAGCGGGCGCACCGATCGAGCACGGGCCCGTAGCCCAGGTGGCGCACCAGGCGCAGGGCATACCACAACGTCGCCATCTCCGGATCTCCGCCCGCCAGGGCCTCCTGGGCCTGCAGGAGCGTCTCAAACACCTCGGGGTGCGGGTCCAGCCCCTGGAGCATCCGGTCCGTGAGCTCCGCGCACACCGCGGCCCAGGCGGTGCGGAGGAGGTCGGCCCGCAGGGACGCGAAGCTGGTGATCACCTCCACCTGGGCCACCACATCCAGGGTGCGGCCGCGGGCGAGAAGGAACCGCGCGTGGGTGAAGGGTTCCAGCCTTCCTGCCAGGCGGCTGCTGGGCCGTCGCACCGCCTTGGCCTTCACCGCCAGCTTCCCATACTCCCGGGTGAGGAGGGTGAGGACCCGGTCCGCCTCCCCCAGATTGCGGCGGCCCAGCACGATCCCTTCCACCTTGTAGACCGGCACCTAGCCCCCCAGTCGCAGCAGCCGCACCGCCACGGTGAAGTACACGGTGACGGTCAAGAGGTCCATCAAGGAGGTGATGAAGGGCCCGGAGGCCACCGCGGGATCCCGACGCAGCAGGGTAAGCCCCAGCGGGATCACGGAGCCCAAAAGCGCCGCCACGTTCATCACCACGAAGATCGTGAGGGCCAGAACGAGGCTCAGGCGAGGATCCCGCCACCACACCCAACCGATGGCCGCGGCCACCCCCGCGCTCCATAGTGCCGAGATGAGGCCCACCACCACCTCCCGCGCGAGGAAGGTTCGATACGTCCGGCGATCCACCTCGCCCGTGGCGAGGGCCCGTATCGCGAAGGCGGCGCACTGAATCCCCATGTTCCCCGCCTGGTCGTTCAACATGGGGATGAAAAAGGCAAGTGCCACTAAGGCCTGTAGGATGTGCTCGAACTGCCCTACCACCTGGGCCGCCACGGACTCCAGGGCCATCAGGGCCACCAGCCACGGAAGCCGCCGCAGAGCCCGCCGCCACGGGGAACGTTCCGCCTCCACCACCTCCACAAGCCCCGTAAGCCGGTACGCGTCCTCCGTGGCCTCCTCCTCCACCACGTCCAGGATGTCGTCCACGGTCACCACGCCCACCAGCCTCCCCTCCCGGTCCACCACGGGAAGGGCCAGGAGCCCGTACTTCTTGAAGGTACGGGCTACGGTCTCCTGATCGTCCTCCGCCTGCACGGAGATCACCCGGGTGGTCATCACGGCGGCGATGCGGGTTCCGGGATGGGCCACGATGAGATCCCGCAGGCTCACCACGCCCCGCAGCCGGCCCTCCGGATCCACCACGTACACGTAGTACACGGTCTCCGCGCGGGGAGCCATCCGCCGCAGGTGCTCCAGGGCCTCTTCCACCGTCCAGTCCTGGCGCACCGCCACGAACTCCGGGGTCATGCGGCCGCCCGCGGTCTGTGGCCCGTAGTGCAGGAGTTTCCGGACGTCCTCGGCTTCCGCGGGTGCCATGCGGTCCAGGAGGGAGCGCGCCTCCTCCGGACTCAGGCGCCCCAGGAGGTCCGCGGCGTCGTCCGTGCTCATCCCCTCCAGCAGCTCCGCCTGGACCTCCAGAGGGATTCCCCGGAGGAGGGCCTGCTGGCGGTCGGGCGGGAGGTACTCCATGGCCTCCGCGCCGCGGGAACCTAGGGCTTCCAGCACCTGCTGCGCCTCTGGGTCCGGGAGGTGTTGCAGGGCCTCCGCCACGTCCGCGGGGTGCATCTCACGGGCGACCTCCCGCAGGCGGACCGGGTCCCTCAGCAGCTCCCGCAGCCGACCTACCCGGGGGTTCACGGTATCCTCCCCAGGACCAGGGTAGCTAGAAGCAGGTACAGGCCCAGGGAGAGGTTGTCCGTGAGGGTGGTGATGAGCGGACCGCTTGCCACCGCGGGATCCACCCGGAGGGCGGCGAAGCCAAAGGGCACCAGAATGCCGACTGCCGCCGCGAGGGTGAGGCTCAGGCTCATGGCGCTCCCCACCACGAGCCCGAGCACCAGACTCCCCTGCCACAGCGCCACAAACAGGAAGGCCAGAAGTCCACACACTCCCCCCACCACCGCACCCGTGCGCACCTCCCGGACTGCTCCCTCCCACCGGTTCTCCGCGAGGGATCCCGTGGCCATGCCCCGCACCGCCACCGCCAGGGACTGGGTGCCCACGTTGCCCGCGGTGGCCGCGATCATGGGGAAGAAGAAGGCGAGGGCGACCGCGCGCTCCAGGATGGACTCGAACCGGCTGATGAGCACCGCGGCCACCACGTTCAGGAGCAGGTTGAAGACCAAAAACCCCGCCCGTCTCGCCACCCACTTCCAGGGAAGCCCTCCCGCCAATCCCACAAGCGGAGCCGGAGCCCCCGCCAGCCGTAGCACGTCCTCGGTTCCCTCCTCCGCGGTCACCCGCAGGAGGTCATCCGCGGTGATGATGCCCAACAGCCGCCCCTGCGCGTCGCAAACGGGCAGAGCCAGGAGGTCGTATTTCTCCAGCAGCCGTGCCGCTTCTTCCCGATCCGCTTCGGGCCGGACGGTGACGGGATCCTTGCGCATGATCTCCCGTACGAGGGCATCCGGGGAAGCCACCACGAGATCCCGCAGGCTCACCACGCCCCGCAGCCGGCCCTCCGGATCCACCACGTACACGTAGTAAGGGAGCTCCACCTCTTGCCCCACCCGGCGCAGCTCCCCGATGGCATCCTGCACCCGCAGGTGGTCGCGTACGGCCACGTACTCCGTGGTCATGAGGCCGCCCGCGGTGTCCTCGGGGTACCGTAGCAGCTCCTGAACCGCCGCCGCCTCCCCTCCCATGCGGGCCAGGAGCCGCCGGAGGCGGTCCCGGGAGAGTTCCCCCAGCACGTCCGCGGCCTCGTCCGTGTCCATCTGGAGGATCAGGCGGCTCGCCTCCTCGTCGCCCAGGTGCTCCAGAAGTCGCAGGCGTACCTCGTCCGGCAGCTCCTCCAGGACCTGGGCCGCGCGGTCCAGATCCAGGAGGAAGAGCAGGGTCAGGCGTTCCGAGCTCTCGAGCTGGAGGAGGAGGTCCGCGAGGTCAGCGGGGTGCAGCTCGGCCGTCAGAGCCCGCAGCGCCTCCGGCTGCCGGGCCGCCAGGTACTCCCGCGTACGCTCCAACAGGGAGGACATGGGATCCCCACCGCGATGATCGGTCCATGGCGCGCCAACCCGCCTCCCCACTAGACTAGTGGCATCGAGTCCGGTTGGAAAGGGAGCGAATGCGCCGGTTGATCCCCGATTACTGGGAGGAGCCGATGGAGAACCTGTACGCGGACCTGCGGTTTCCGGACCGCCCAGATCGACCCCATGTGGCCCTGCACCTGGTGATGAGCGCGGATGGAGGGGCCACGCTGCAGGGAAGGACGGGAGGGATGGGGGGGACCGCAGACCGCCTGGCCTTCCGCCGGCTGCGGGAGGCGTGTGATGCCATCCTGGTGGGCGCGGGCACCGTGCGGGAGGAAGCGTACGGCCCTCCCCGGCTCCCTCTGGAGGCGCAGGCCCGCCGCACCGCCCGAGGCCTTGCGCCACTCCCGCGCCTTGTGATCGTCACCGCCCGGGCCGCCCTGGATCCCACCCACCGGGTGTTCTCGGATCCGGACCGGCGACCTCTGGTGGTGATTCCGGAGGACGCGGAGGCAGAAGTCCTGAACGGAATCGCCCAGGTGGCGGAGGTGATGCGGTGCGGGCGGAGAGAGGTGGACCTGGGGCGGATGCTTCAACTCCTGCACGCGCGGGGAATCCGGTGGGCGGTGTGCGAGGGCGGACCGGTGCTGGCTGGCCGGCTTTTGGCCCTGGACCTCGTGGACGAGCTCTTCCTGACCGTGGCGCCGTGGATGGTGGGCTCTGGAGAGCGTCGGCTCGTGGAGGGGGTACTGGATCCCCCCCGGCGGCTGCGCCTAGTGGAGGCCCGCGAGCACGAGGGGGATCTTTTGCTCCGGTACGCCTTGCTGGGGAAAGAGGAACCGCCCGGGCGGTAACGAACTCCGTCTTGCCATGGGGCACGAGGCGATCGAGCGCCTGCGAGGTGGACTCGTGGTCTCCTGCCAGGCCCTTCCCGGGGAGCTCCTGTTCGGTCCTGACCTCATGGCCCGGATGGCGGTGGCGGCATATGAGGGGGGTGCGGTCGGGATCCGGGCGAACTCTGGGCCCGATATCCGGGCCGTGCGGGAGGCGGTGCCGCTTGCGGTGATCGGGCTCATCAAGCGCACCTACCCGGATTCCCCCGTCATCATCACCCCTACCCTCCGGGAGGCCGGGGAGGCCATCGAGGCGGGGGCTCACGTCCTTGCCCTCGATGCCACCTCTAGACCCCGGCCCGGCGGTATCCCTCTCCCGCGCCTCGTGGAGGAGATCCGGGAGCGGTGGAAGGCGCCCCTGTGGGCGGACGTGAGCAACCTGGAGGAAGGGATCCAAGCAGCCCGATTGGGATTCGACGTCATAGCCACCACCCTCGCGGGATATACGGACGCCGCTGGACCCCTTGACCCCTATGCTCCGGACTTTGAACTGCTCAAGCGTCTGGTGGAGGCGGTAACGGGGCGGTTCGGGATCCCGGTGGTGGCGGAGGGCCGGATCTGGGAGCCCGCGCAGGCGCGGCGGTGTCTGGAACTGGGAGCGTTCGCGGTGGTGGTGGGGAGCGCCATCACCCGTCCCCAGCGCATCACCCGCCGGTTCGTGGAAGCGCTCCGGGGAGGGAACCATGCGTAGGGGTGTGGGAATTGCCCTGATCCTTTTCCTCCTGACGCCCTGGGTGCGCGCGGGAACTTCGGACATCACCCTGGAGTTCTGGACCATCTCCCTCAGGCCCTTCTTCACGGACTACATCACGGAGCTCATCCGCACCTACGAACGCCAGAACCCCGGTGTGCGGGTGCGGTGGGTGGACCAGCCCGTGGACGCCGTGGGGCAGAAGCTCCTGGCAAGCCTCGCGGCGGGAACTCCCCCGGACGTGGTGAACCTCAACGTCCCCATGGCCGCGGAACTGGCACAGCAGGAGGGACTACGGGCCCTGGACGGCCTCCTGCGGCCCGAGGACCGCACCCGGTACTTCGATGGGATGCTCCGATCCTTCCGGATCCGGGGGCAGATCTACGGCCTCCCGTGGTACGTGGCGCCTCCCGTGGTGGCCTACAACGTGGAGGTCTGGAGGCGGGCGGGGTTGGACCCGGACCGGCCGCCGCGCACCACGGACGAGCTCATCGCGTACGCCAGAAGGATCAAGGATCGCACGGGGCTCTATGGCTTCATGCCCAACGTGAACGGCACCAACCTGCTGCAGCGGTTCCAGGAGGCGGGACTTCCCGTACTAGAGAAGGGGCGGGCGGTCTTCCACTCCCCTCACCATGTGCGGGAGCTCCAGAAATGGGTGCAGTTGTTCCAGCAGGACTACTTTCCGGAGGACACCCTCCGCCGCGGGTATCTGGGAGCCACGGAGCGGTACACCGCGGGGCAGCTCGGCATGCTCATCACGGGCCCGCAGTTCCTCCTCCGGGTCCGGCACGACAACCTTGCAGTGTACCATCGCACGCGGGTGGGCCCGTACCCCCTGGACCGGGGGCAGGTGATCCACGCACCCCTCATGGGGCTCAGCGTTCCCCGTACCACCCGGCACCCGCGGGAGGCGGTGCGGTTCGCCCTGTACGTGACGGACGACCGGAACCAACTGGCGTTCTGCCGCATCGTCACCATCTTCCCCACCGCCCGGGCCGCGGCCCGGGATCCCTTCTTCACCCAGATCCCCCCGAACCCCACCCCCGAAGACCGCGCGCGGATCCTCGACGCGCGCCAGCTGCCCCTCGCCCGGGATCTCACCGTGGTGGTGCCGCACCAGGGGGAGCTCATGAAGGCGTTCCGGGACAACATCGAGGCCGCCTTCTTTGGGCGGAAGACGCCCCAGCAGGCCCTGGAGGATGCGGTACGCTACTGGAATGCGCGGCTCTAGGGCGCTTCCCCTCGCCCCCTCCCGTCCCCTCCTGAGGCCGCGGCTGCGCGCTGCCCTGGTGGCGTACCTGTTCTTAGCACCCGCCCTGGTGCTGCTTTCCGCCTTCACCTTCGCGCCCCTGGCCTTCGGCACCCTCCTCGCCTTTGCGGACTACAACGTCCTCCGCCCGCCCCGCTGGGTGGGGCTGGAGAACTTCCGCTTTCTGGTGGAGGATCCAGCCTTCGGGGTGGCCCTCCGCAACTCCCTCCGCTACCTCCTGGTGGTGCCCGCCATCCAACTGGCGGCTCTCCTGCTGGCCCTGCTGGTGAACCGGAGGCTTGTGGGCATCCTGCTGTTCCGGGCCGCCTACTACGTCCCCGTGATCACCTCCTTCGCGGTGGCCGGGTTGATGTGGAACTGGATGTACGCGCAGCACGGGGTGGTGAACTGGGTGGGGCTCCGGCTGGGTCTTCTCCCGCGGCCCTTCGAATGGCTCAACCATCCCACCCTTGCCCTGTACGCGGTGATGCTCGTGACCTTCTGGAAGGGGATTGGGTACTACATGGTGTTGTACCTGGCGGGCCTGCAAGCGGTCCCGCGGGAGCTCGAGGAGGCGGCCCGGGTGGACGGCGCGGGCCGGCTGCAGGTGTTCCTCTTCGTCACCCTCCCCCTGTTGCGGCCTACCCTCCTCCTATGTACCCTCCTCTCCACCCTGGCCGCCCTCAAGGTCTTCGAGGAGGTGTACGTGATGACGGGAGGAGGGCCCTTCGGACAGACCGCCACCGCCCTCCTGTACGTATACCAAAAGGCCTTCCAGGAGTTCCGGTGGGGGCTCGCGGCCGCCGCGGGGCTCTTGGTGGCCGTCATCGGTCTGTTGTTTTCCGCGCTGCACGTCTGGGTCTTCCGGGAGGGAGGGCTGCGGCCGTGGTGAGGAAACTGCGTTCCACCCTGGGCCATGCGCTCCTGTACACCCTGCTCTGCGGGATCGCCCTCTTTACCCTGTTTCCCTTCCTGTGGACCCTCAGCACGGCCCTGAGCACCGCGGGGAGCGTCTTTGTCTTCCCTCCCCGCTTTTTTCCGGAGAATGCGGGCCTCCGGAACTTCACGGAGGTGGTCCGGACCCTGCCCGTGGGCCGCTACTTCCTGAACTCCGTGGTCCTCACCGCGTACGGGGTTTCCGGAACCCTGCTCGTGTGCAGTCTGGCCGCGTACCCGCTCGCCCGCATGGACTTCCCGGGCCGTAACTTCCTTCTCCTGGCCCTGCTGAGCACCTTGCTCCTGCCGAACGAGGCGGGGTTCGTGGTGAACTTCCTCACCCTGACCCACCTGCGGCTTGTGAACACCTACACAGGCGTGGTCCTGCCCTCTCTGGCCTCCGTGGTGGGCATCTTCCTTCTGCGCCAGGCTTACCTCGCCATCCCTCAGGAGCTTTTGGATGCAGCCCGGGTGGACGGGGCTTCGGAGTTCCGGATCTGGGCGCGGATCGTGGTCCCCCTCAGCGGGCCCGCCCTCGCGGCCCTGGGCGTCCTCTCGTTCGTGGCCCACTGGAACTCCTTCATCTGGCCCCTCGTGGTCCTGCAGGATCCGGATCGGTATCCGCTCGCGGTGGGGCTGCTGTACCTGCAGGGCCTCTTTGCCCACAACACCCGGCTCATCGCCGCGGGTGCGGTGCTGGCCATGTTGCCCATCCTGGTGGTGTTCTGCTTCGCGCAGCGGTTCTTCATGCGGGGATTGGAGGGGGCGATCCGGGGATGATGCACTCCATCCGGGAGGTGGGCCGCTCGTGGGACGTGATCGTGGTAGGCGGAGGGACCGCGGGGGCCGTGGCGGGGATTGCGGCCGCGCGCATGCAGGCCCGCACCCTGGTGGTAGAGGCCCTGGGGTTTCTGGGTGGGACCGCCACGGGGGGGCTCGTCACCCCCATGATGCGCAACACCGCGGGGGGCAGGAACCTCAACCGAGGCCTCACGGAGGAGCTGAAGGCCCGGCTGCGGGCCCGGGGGGACGCGGATGTGAGCCCCGACGGCAACGACAACTGGTTCAACCCGGAGGGACTGAAGTTCGTGCTGGAGGAGCTGCTGCTGAAGGCCGGTGGGGAGGTCCTCTACCACACCCACTTCGTGTACCCGGAGGTGGAAGCGGGGTGGGTGCGCGGGGTCGTGGTGCACAACAAAGGGGGACTCTGGCGGCTGCGGGCCCGGGTGTTCGTGGACGCCACGGGGGATGCGGACCTCGCGGTGCGGGCGGGCGCTCCGTACAGGAGTGGGGATGAGACCGGAACGCACCAGGCCCTGACCCTGCGGTGGCACCTGGGCAACGTGGACCTCGTTCGTCTGCACGACTTCCTTGTGGGAATCGGCATGCCGCAGCTGGGCCCCCATTTCCTGCACCTGTGGATGGTGTGGGACCGAGGCTCACCGCTAGAGCCCCTCTTCCGCCGGGCCGTGGAGGAGGGGGTGCTGCTGGAGCGGGACGGCGACTACTTTCAGGCCTTCACCGTGCCGGGCCGGCCCGGAGAGCTCTCCTTCAACTGCCCCCGTATCCGGCCGGACCTCCACGACGGCACGGATCCTTGGCAGCTCTCGGCCGCCCAGGTGGACGGGCGTCGGGCCATCGAGCGCCTCCTCGCGTTCTGCCGTCGCTTCCTCCCCGGCTGCGAGCACGGTTACCTGGTGATGGTGGCGCCTATGGTGGGCGTGCGGGAGACCAGGAGGATCGTGGGCGACTACGTGCTCACCCTGGAGGACATCCTCCATTGCCGCACCTTCCCGGATGCCATCTGCCGCAACCACTACCCCGTGGACATCCACTCCGTGCGGGGGGAGCGGCTCCGGTACGAGGATCGCGGAGAGGCTCCGTACTTCCGGCCCGAGGCCTACCACGAGATCCCATACCGGTGCCTGATCCCCCGGGGCCTGGAGAACGTACTGGTGGCGGGGCGGTGCATTTCGGCCACCTTCGAAGCGCAGGCCTCCATCCGCATCCAGCAGAACGCCCACTCTATGGGCCAGGCTGCGGGCGTGGCCGCGGCTCTGGCTGCCCTGCGGGGCGTGGGCGTACGGGAGGTGGACGGCCAGGGGCTTCGGGAGCTCCTCCGGCAGCAGGGGGCGTACCTGTGACGGTGCTCTTCGTTCCGCCCGATACCCGCCCCCATACCCTAGACCTCCCCCTGCAGCTTGGGCGCGTGGCGGGGTTGGACCTCCGCACGCCGCCGGAAGCGTGCCTCCCCCGGCGCAACGAGCCCGGAGACCTGACCGCTCTCCACGGATGGCTCGTGGACCAGGCTCCCCACGCCCTCGCGGCCGTGGTGAGCCTCGAGACCCTCGCCCTGGGGGGCCTCGTCCCTGCCCGGCGCGGGGATGCTTCGGTGGAGGAGGCGATGCGGAGGCTGCGAACCCTGGAGATTCTGCGGGCTCAAGGCCTGCGAATCTACGCGCACGGCACCGTCCCCCGTGTGGCCGCAGGCGACGATCCCTTCGAGGAAAGGCCGTACTACGCGCGGTATGGCCCATCGCTGCGGGCGTACAGCGTGTGGGCCGACCGGGCCGAGCGGGGAGAGGCGGGGGGGGCGGAGCGCCTGGAAGAGGCAAAGCGTGCGATCCCTCCAGAGGTCCTCACAGACTTCCTGTTTATCCGGGAGCGCAGCCGGGCGGTGCACTGTACGGCCCTGGAGCTGGTGGTCCAAGGGGTTATCGGCAGGCTGCACCTTACCCTGGACGACACCGCGCCCGAGGGTCTCTCCGTGATGGACCGTCGGTTCCTCTCGGCGCGTGTTCGAGCCCTCGGACTGATGGACCGGGTTCACATCTACCCGGGTGCGGACGAGGTTCCCTGCACGCTTCTCGCACGGCTTCTCCTGGACCACGCTGGACGGAGCCCTCGGGTCTGGGTGATTTCTCCGGTGGCGGATCTCGAGGGGATCCCCACCCGGTACGAGGACGAACCCCTGGGGCGACTGGTGCGCCATCACCTGGAAGCCGTGGGACTCCGGCAATCCCGTCCGGAGGAGGCAGACCTCGTGGTAGCCCTGAACGCGCCGGGCCGGGCTCAGGGAGAGGCCGCACACCAACCGGATAGGGAGTACGTGGATACCCCAGAGCGGGACGTGGAGGCGTTCGTGGAGCACATCGGGCAAGCCATGCGCGCCAACTTGCCGGTGTCGGTCCTGGACGTGGCCTACGCGAACGGTGCGGATGACCGGTTCGTGCGGCTACTCCTGGAGCGGGTGGATCCCACGCGCTTTGCGGCCTACGCGGGGTGGAACACCGCGGGCAACACCCTGGGCAGCGGGCTCGGGCTTGGCGTGGCGAGCCTTTTCGAAACCCAGCCCGAGTATCGGCTGGAAGCGCTCCTGGTGCGCCTCGCGGAGGACTGGCTGTACCAGGCCCAGGTCCGGCAGGAGGTTCGGGGGATCCTGCGGGATCCCGATCCCTACGACCTCGGCCCCCTGTGGTCCCGGGCACAGGAGGCGGTGCGCGAGCGCCTGATGCCCCGCATCGAGGCCCTATGGCGGGAGCACTTCGCTCCGCGGCTCGGCTCCCTGGTGCTGGCCGTGGAGCCCCCGGAGCTCTTCTGGCCCCGGCTGCACGGGGTCCGGGTGCGGGTCCGGATCACGCCCGGAGGGTGAGCCGTGCCCTCGGTGGTTCTGGCCGTGGATATCGGCGGCACGAAGATCGCGGCGGCCCGGGTGGTGGAAGGCGTGGTGGTGGAACGGCGGGAGGCCCCCACACCCGTCCGGGAAGGGCCTCAGGCGGTGATCCGCACCGCCCTAAGCCTCCTCGAGGACTGGAGGCGGGGAGCTTTGGGGCTTGGAGTGGCGAGCGGCGGGGTCATCCACCGGGGGCGGGTGATCCACGCGAACCCCCGCATCCTGCCGGACTGGGCGGGCCTGGACCTGCGGGCGGTGTTCCGGCTCCACACGGGCCTCCCGGTGAAGGTCTTGAACGACGCCCAGGCCGCGGCCTGGGGAGAGTACCGGTACGGCGCGGGGCGAGGTCTGGATTCCATGGCTTTCGTGACCGTCTCCACCGGAATCGGCGCAGGCCTGGTGCTCGGGGGCCGGCTGCGCACCGGGGAGAGGGGCCTCGCGGGCCACCTGGGGCACACGGTCTGCGGTCCCGAAAGCGAGGTGTGTGGGTGTGGCCGGAGGGGGGTGTCTGGAGACCGTGGCCTCGGGGATGGCCCTCACAGAAGCGGCTCGCCAGGTGTTCGGGGCCTCCGTGAACACTTGCTCCGTTCTGGACCTGGCCTCACGGGGGGATCCGGTGGCTATCCGGCTTGTGGACCGGGCCGCAAAAGCCCTCGTGCACTCCCTCGGAGACCTCTAGGCCCTCGTGGATCCTGAGGTGGTGGTATTGGGGGGTGGCCTAAGCCTCAATCCTTTCTACCGGCAGTGCCTGGAGGCCCTGACGGTCCACCTTCACACCCCCTTCCGCCCCCGTCTGCGCCCCTCTGCCTTGGGTCCGGACGCGGGTCTGCTGGGTGCTGCGGATCTGCAAGAAAAAGAAAGGGGAGGGATCAGGTCTTCTATACACTACTTCATTACTAACTTCATTACTACCTCACGGTGATGCCAGGGCATGAGCCATGTGATCGCGATCTGCTGGTCTCAGAGGCGGAGCTCGTCCTTCGGGACGAAGAAGAACTCGGGCACCCGGTCCCGCGCGTAGTCCCACCTGGTCGGCGGCCGGAGCTGCCGGCGGTCCGCAGGCCGGCCGGTCTGCGGTGAAATGACGGCGATCCCGAGTAGGTGGAGACCCGGGGTGGTACCGTATACGCGGAAGCCGCCGAA
Source organism: Armatimonadota bacterium (assembly GCA_025059775.1). NCBI lineage: Bacteria > Bacillati > Armatimonadota > Armatimonadota bacterium. The sequence goes on along the minus strand of JANXCW010000005.1, from coordinate 1,878 downwards.
CACGATAACCAAGTAGCAGGTCAGCCACACAACCACGATCAGGAACGACTCGGGGTCGGAGACTCCGTCACGGATGTCAAACCCGACTGCCGGTCCCAGCAAGAGTACAAGAGCGGCGGTACCGGCAAGACAGAGGAATACGTCCACCAGGCTCGCCAGGCCGGCACGCCAGAAGGCCCGTCGGTGCGCCTCGTAGAGCCTGCGCCGAACGGGGTCTGCCTGCAGCTCTACCCACCAGTCTTGGTAGGCCTTGCGCCGGGCCTCCAGCCGGGCACGGGCACCGGTCAGGACCCAGGCCAGCACGGCCAGCTCCACCACCAGCAGCACTACCAGGAGGCGGACCACAGAGTCCACATCCCGATTCTAAGGCCGGCGCACAGCCGGGGCACCGTCCGGGCTGTACCCCGGAGTTCGAGGACGTTTCGGGCTGGCCGCCACGAAGAAGGCCGGTCGAGGTCTGGCGAGTGTCCGTCGGACCGTCCGGCGTCACCTCCGGGGGCCGGGCGACAGCCGAGACAGGGAGGCTGGGCACGCACTACCGTGTGGAGAGGAGGTGTCGCGCCCACCGTGGACAGACCCGAGACCGGCCGCAAACCGACGGCCTGCGCCACCAGGGCACACGCGTTCAGCTGGACCCGGTACCGCTTCGGAGGTGGCCCGGAGTGGGGCGGTCGGGTTGCCTAGTAGTCGCACACGCACTCCGCGAGATCCGCCAGCAAAGTCACGCTGAGTTCGATCGGGCTTTCCAGGTGTTCCACCCCTCTCCACGGGTTCTTGACGGGACTATGGGTGTGGGTCGAGAAGCGGGAGGCGGAACTGACCCAGATGGTGTTCCCACTGGGGGACGGACTCTGCCAGGAATTGCTCGGTGACCAGTGCTCGGAGCTTTTCGTACACTTCCGGACCGACCGGCTGGAAGCCGTGGGCCAGGGGCGACAGGTTGCGGCTCTGCAGGTAGGCCCGTAGCTTGGAGTCGGTCGCCCCGTAGAGGTCCATGAATCGGGTACCCAGCGGGTCGCCGAGGTCGGCCAGCAACTGGAACGCCTCCACCATTCCGAGCTTGAGTGACCCGTCCGGATCTGTCCGCTTCACCCACTGGCCTCGGACGGCATCGGGTAACCGGTCCAGGTCGACTCGGTCAGCACGGAGGCCTCGATTGTGGAGCCTGTGCTGCGCGAGGTACTCCAGCAGACGGTACAGGAGGAGCACGGCCACGTCGTAGAGCTGGCCGGCTGCACGACGCTCTGCGTGGGCTAGCAGGTCGATGGAGGTCAGCGCGTCCAGCGGGAGCCCGCACCCGCACGCGGGACCGGTGCAACGGCTTTTCCAGAGTCTGTGGACGACCTCGCTGGCGCGCGGCACCTCACCGGACGGTGCCAGGCTCTCCGTGAGGTCCCGGTACTCCTTGAGGCAGGCCCGGAAGTGCTCGCACGCCCTCCGGTAGTCGAGGAGCTCCCATGCCTGGCAGGCCTGGCTCAGCTCGGTGAGGAAGTCGAGCCGCCTCCGGTGCTCGTCCCGGACGGTCCGCTCCCGGACGCGAGAAACGTGCTGGAGGACGGTGGCGAAGTGCCCGGTGTTGAACAGCTCCACCAGGGACCTCCAGGACCGGCGGAAGAGGAGCTCCAGCGGTTGGAAGCTCAAGATCCGCTCGGTGCCGCTGATCGCCCGCCCCTGCTCGTCGAGTTGTCCGAGGATGTAGCTGACACCTGCGAGTTCCATGTCGAAGGCCACGTAGTCCACGGCGGCCGACATGGCCTTGGTGCCGCGCGTGTAGTCCACGTAGACCTCCTCGGGGCGGAACCCGCGGCCCTTGAAGAGCACGCGTCGGAGGGTCTCAGCGTAGTGCAGGACAAGTTGCTGGACGTCCACAGCTTCCGC